>JAWVGD010000221.1:0-11804 GCA_033855515.1 Baekduia sp. | reverse complement strand
GAATCCGGCAACGTCGACGTGACGGTCAACTACACCAACTGCGTGCAGTGCGGCGCGATCACCGCCAAGGGCGGTCGCCTGACGACCCCCGAGGGCGGCGACGGGCCGCTGTACCAGCAGACCTAGGTGTAGTTCCTGAGGACGTTGTTCATCCGGGGGGCGAAACCCGCGGCAGCATCGAGGGGCGCCCACGAGGCGCCCCTCGTGCGTCATCCGGGGCGTCGAGCGCAACATCGCGCCCGTACGCTTGTTCGAAGATGCGATGCGCCCAACGCTGATCATCGCCACCTCGGTCCTCCTCGCCCTCGGCGGGGCGGCGGGGCCTGCGCGCGCGTCCGAGAAGGTGCCGCTGTCGGCCAAGACCACCGCCTGCACGACGGGACCGGACGAGACGTCCCGGGCCGCGGCGTTCACGGGCTCGATGCCGACCGCGACCGGCGCCGCCCGGCTGCAGATGCGCTTCCTGCTGACCCAGCGCCTCGGGGCCACCGGGCCGTACAAGAGCGTCGCCGTCCCGGGCTGGGGCGGATGGGAGAAGTCCGACCCGGGCCGCGCCGGCTTCGTGTTCACCAAGCGCGTCGAGTCGCTCGCCGCGCCCGCGTCCTACCGCGCCGTGGTGACGTTCCGCTGGACCGACCAGAAGGGCCACACGCTGCGCACCGCGACCCGGACGACGACCGCCTGCGTGCAGCCCGACCCGCGGCCCGACCTCGTGCTTGCGGGCGTCGACGCGACCCCCAGGAGCTCCGACGCCGTCTACACGGTCGGGGTCGCCAACGACGGGCACGCCGACGCCGGCGTCTTCAGCGTCGTGGTCGCCGTCGACGGGGTGGCGCAGCCGCCGCTCACGCTCGGCCCGATCCCGCCCGGCGAGCGCCGCCAGGGCACCATCGTCGGCGCGAAGTGCACGCTGGGAAGCACGATCACCGTGACCGTGGACGCGACCGGCGCGGTCGACGAGAGCACCGAGGACGACGACGTCGTCCAGCGCCCATGCCCGCTCGGCTAGCACCGCTACACTCGACGACGATCATGAAGACCGGAATCCACCCTGAGTACGTCGTTTCGCACGTCACCTGTACGTGTGGCAACGACTTCTACACCCGATCGACGCAGTCCGACATCCACGTCGAGGTCTGCGCGCAGTGCCACCCGTTCTACACGGGTCGCCAGAAGATCATGGACACCGGCGGGCGTATCGACCGCTTCAAGCGCCGCCAGGCCCGCGCCGGCGGCAAGTAGCCGCCCGCACGATGCCGGACGCATCGCGCCCAGCCGACGGCGCTTCTGCCGCCGTCGGGGACGGTGCGTTCGGTGACCCACTGAACGCCCCCGAGGGCGCGTCGGTCGCCGTCGGCGGCGGTGCGTTCCGCGCCGACCTGGTCGCCCAGCGTGACGCCCCCGTCGGCGGCCAAGCCGTCCTCGAGGGCGTGATGATGCGCGGCGTCTCGACGTGGGCGGTCGCCGTGCGCAAGCCCGCGCCCGAGCAGCTGCGCGAGGGCGGGCTCGACGCCGAGGAGGTCCCGCTCGGCGACATCGAGGTCGTCAGCCACCCGCTCACGTCGGTCCTCAAGAAGCACCGCGTCCTGCGGCTGCCGCTGGTCCGCGGCGTCGTCGCCCTCGGCGAGTCGCTGTCGATCGGCTTCAAGGCGCTGGGCATCAGCGCCAACGCCCAGCTGCCCGAGGACGAGAAGGAGATCTCCGGCGGCGTCTGGGCCGGCACGGTCGTGCTCGCCGTCCTGCTGGCCGTGGGCCTCTTCTTCGTCGTGCCCGTCGGGCTGACGAGCCTCATCAAGGACCAGCTCGGCTCCTCGCTGCTGTTCTGGCTCGTCGAGGGCCTGCTGCGCACCGCGATCTTCCTCGGCTACCTCGTGCTGCTCTCGCGGCTGCGCGACCTGCGCCGCGTGTTCGAGTACCACGGCGCCGAGCACAAGACGATCTCCTGCTATGAGGCCGGGCTCCCGCTCACGCCCGAGAACGCCCAGCGCTTCAGCCGCCTGCACCCGCGGTGCGGCACGAGCTTCCTGCTCGTCGTGATGATCGTGTCGATCTTCGTCTTCGCCCCGATCGGGCTGCCCGCCTGGTACCTGCTCGTCGCGACGCGCATCATCGGCGTGCCGCTCATCGCGGGCATCTCGTTCGAGCTCATCAAGTTCGCGGGCAAGAACCGCCGTCGCCGCTGGGTGCGCGCGGTCATGTATCCCGGCCTCATGCTTCAGAAGCTCACCACCCGCGAGCCGGACCTCGACCAGCTCGCGGTCGCGATCGCCGCCATGGACGCCGTGCTCGAGATGGAGAACCCGCTCGGGGCCTCCGACGAGGAGCGCGTCGGCATGGAAGTGGTGGCCTAACCGCCAGACGCGCTGCGCCCCTTGCGGCCCAGCGCCAGCTAGGCTCGATGGCTGATGATCGAGTCCCTCGTCGAGCAGATCGAGAGCCGCTTCGCCGAGGTCGGCCGCCTGATGACCGACCCCGAGGTGATCGGGGATCGCCGGCGCTACGCCGAGGTCGGGCGCGAGTACCGCCGCCTGGAGCCCGCGGCCAAACTCGCCGAGGAGTGGCGCCACGCGCAGGACGACGCGGCGGGCGCCCGCGAGCTGCTGGCCGACGCCGAGGACCCCGAGTTCCGCGAGCTGCTCCGCACCTCCGAGGCGCGCATCGGGGAGCTCGAGGAGGCGATCCGGCTCGCCATGGTCGAGGCCGATCCCAACGACGACAAGAACGTCATCGTCGAGATCCAGGGTGGCGCCGGTGGGGAGGAGGCGGGCCTGTGGGCCGGCGACCTCTACCGCATGTTCACGCGCTACGCCGAGCGCCGCGGCTTCAACACCGAGCCGATGGACGTGGGCGACGGCAAGTACACGTTCGCGGTCAAGGGCGATGGCGCCTACTCGGTCTTCAAGTTCGAGGGCGGCACCCACCGCGTCCAGCGCGTGCCGGCCACCGAGTCCCAGGGACGCATCCACACCTCCACCGCCACCGTCGCGGTGCTGCCCGAGGCCGAGGACGTCGACGTCCACATCGACCCCAACGACCTGTCCATCGACGTCTACCGCTCCGGCGGCCCCGGCGGCCAGTCGGTCAACACGACCGACTCGGCGGTCCGCATCACGCACAAGCCGTCCGGCGTCTCCGTCGCCATGCAGGACGAGAAGAGCCAGCTGCAGAACCGCGAGAAGGCCATGCGCGTCCTGCGCGCCCGCCTCTACGAGCGGGCGCTGGCCGAGCAGCAGGCCGCCGCGGCCGACGCGCGCCGCTCGCAGGTCGGCACCGGCGACCGCGCCGAGAAGATCAGGACCTACAACTACGGCGAGCGCCGCGTCACCGACCACCGCATCAAGCTCACCGCCCACAACCTCGACGCCGTTCTCGAGGGGGATCTCGACGAGTTCACCGCAGCCCTGGCCGACGACGAGAAGCGCCGCGGCCTGGAGGCCCAGGCCGCCTCGTGAGCGTCCCCGGGCCGTTCGCCGGCGTCCCCGTCCGGGAGGCGCTGGACTCCGCGCTGGTGGCCTTGGAGGGCAGCCGGGTCGACAGCCCGCGCCTGGACGCCGAGGTGCTGCTGGCGCACGCGCTCGGCGTCGACCGGACCGCGCTGTGGCTCGACCCCGACCGCGAGGTCACCGGTGACGCGACGCGCTGGTTTCGCGACGCGATCCGCCGCCGGGCCGTCGAGCGGGTGCCCGTCGCCTACATCGTCGGGCACAAGGGCTTCCGCCACCTGGACCTGCAGGTCGACCCGCGCGTCCTCGTCCCCCGGCCCGAGACCGAGCACCTCGTCGAGGCCCTGCTGGACCTGCCCCAGGGTGCCCGCGTCCACGACGTCGGCACGGGCAGCGGCGCGATCGCGCTCGCGCTCAAGGACGAGCGCCCCGACCTCGTCGTCAGCGCGTCGGACGTGAGCGCCGAAGCGCTGACGGTCGCCCGTGCCAACGCGGTGCGCCTCGGCCTCGACGTCGCCTTCTCGCAGGCCGACCTCCTGGAGGGCGTCGACGGCGAGCTCGACGCGATCGCCGCCAACCCGCCCTACGTCACCGAAGGCGACAAGCGGCGCATGGCGCCCGACGTCCTGGCCCACGAGCCCCACGGCGCGCTGTTCGCCGGCGCCGACGGCCTGAGCATCGTCCGGCCGCTGGTCACCCAGGCCGCGGCGACCCGGGCCCGCGTGCTGGCGCTCGAGGTCGGCGCGGGGCAGGCGCCGACCGTGCGCGCGCTGGTCGCCGCGGCCGGCTTCCCTGAGGTGGACGTCATCGCCGACCTCGCCGGCATCGAGCGCGTGGTCGTGGGACGCCGATGATCACCACCGACCAGGCGCTGACGTTCGAACGCTGCATGGCGGTGGGCGGCATCGCCCTCTTCGGCGCCGACACGGTCTACGGCCTGGCGTGCGAGCCCGACACGCCCGAGGCCGTCGACCGGCTGTACGCGATCAAGGGGCGCCGGCCCGAGAAGCCGGCGGCCGTCCTGTTCTTCTCGCTGGAGCTCGCGCTCGCCGCGCTGCCCGAGCTCGGCCCGCGCACCGTGGCCGCGCTGGAAGGCCTGCTGCCCGGCGCCGTCACCGTCCTGATCCCCAACCCCGCCGGGCGCTTCCCGCTGGCGTGCGGTCCGGACCCGGGGACGCTCGGCCTGCGCGTCCCGGCCCTCGGCCCGGCCACCGCCGCGCTGGCGGCGGTTCGCTGGCCCGTGCTGCAGTCCAGCGCCAACCAGGCGGGCGGCGCGGAGGCGCGCCGGATGGAGGACGTCCCGGCGGCGATCCGCGAGGCGGCCGACCTGGTGCTCGATGCCGGCGAGCTCGAGGGCACGGCGTCGACGGTCGTCGACCTGCGCCGCTTCGAGGACGACGGCCGCTGGGAGATCCTGCGTGAGGGCGCGCTGAGCCGCACCTGCATCGCCGCGGCGCTCGACGGTCTCGCCGGCTGAGGGTCCGCGACCGCCGCCATTCCCCTGAGCGGCCGAGGGCGCTACATTGCGCGGCGTCATGGTGATCGCCGTCGGGTCCGACCACGCTGGCTACCACCTCAAGGAGCACGTCAAGGACGCGCTTCTCGCTGAGGGGCACGAGGTCATCGACGTGGGCACCGGCACGCCGGAGTCCGTGGACTACCCGGCGTTCGCCGAGCAGGCCGCACGCCTCGTCGGCGAAGGCCAAGTGCAGCGTGCCGTCCTGGCCTGCGGGTCCGGCGTCGGCGTCGCGATCGTCGCCAACAAGGTCGCCGGCGTGCGCGCCGTCAACGCGCACGACCCGGCGGAGGTCGAGATGGCCCGCCGCCACAACGACGCCAACACCGTGACGCTCTCGGGCGCGCGGCTGGCGCCCGACGAGGCCGACGCGATCGTCGAGCGCTTCCTGCGCACGAGCTTCGAGGGCGGCCGCCACGCCCGGCGGGTCGGGCAGATCTCCGAGCTCGACGGCTCCGCGGTCCGCTCCATGGCGCCCTGATCGCCTGATACCGTCGACAGCGTCGCGACTGGCGCCTTGGGGAGGAACAGACCTCCGGGAAGCGACATCATCTTCCTGCCGCGCGCCTGGGCACCATCGGAACCTGAAAAGGAGCAACGCCATGTCTTCCGATCTGAGCCCCGACTTCTTCACCCGCCCGCTGGCGGACGTCGATCCCGAGGTGGCCGACGCCATCGCCCACGAGCTGGACCGCCAGCAGCGCACGCTGGAGATGATCGCCAGCGAGAACTTCGTCCCGCAGTCGATCCTCGAGGCGCAGGGCAGCGTCCTCACCAACAAGTACGCCGAGGGCTACCCGGGCAAGCGCTACTACGGCGGCTGCGAGTTCGTCGACATCATCGAGCAGCTCGCGATCGACCGCGCCAAGGCGCTCTTCGGGGCCGAGCACGCCAACGTCCAGCCGCACGCCGGCGCGCAGGCCAACGCCTCGGTCTACCACGCGCTGCTGAAGCCCGGCGACACGATCATGGGCCTCGCGCTGCCCCACGGCGGGCACCTCTCGCACGGGATGAAGATCAACGTGTCGGGCCGCCTGTACGACATCGCGCCCTACGAGGTCGACCGCGAGAGCTCGCTCATCGACATGGACGAGGTTGAGCGCATCGCCAAGGAGCGCCGGCCCAAGCTGCTGCTCGCCGGCTGGTCGGCCTACCCGCGCCAGCTGGACTTCGAGCGCTTCCGCGCCATCGCCGACGAGGTCGGCGCGCTGCTCATGGTCGACATGGCCCACTTCGCCGGGCTCGTCGCCGGCGGCGTGCACCCCAACCCGGTGCCCTACGCCGACGTCGTGACCTCCACGGTCCACAAGACGCTCGGCGGCGCGCGCGGCGGCCTCATCCTCTCCACGGAGGAGCACGCCAAGGCCATCAACTCCGCCGTCTTCCCGGGCCAGCAGGGCGGTCCGCTGGAGCATGTCATCGCGGGCAAGGCCGTGGCGTTCAAGGTCGCCGCCAGCGAGCTGTTCGCCGAGCGCCAGCAGCGCACGATCGCCGGGGCTCAGGCGGTCGCCGACGGCCTCCTGAACGCCGGCCACGGCGTCAACGTCCTCACCGGCGGCACCGACGTGCACCTCGTGCTCGTCGACCTGCGTGAGTCAGAGATCGACGGCCAGCAGTCCGAGGACCGCCTGCACGACATCGGCATCACCGTCAACCGCAACGCCGTCCCGTTCGACCCGCGCCCGCCGGCGGTCACGTCGGGGCTGCGCGTCGGCACGAGCGCGCTGGCCACGCGCGGCCTCCAGGTCGACGACTTCCGCGAGGTCGGCGAGATCATCGCCACCGCGCTCACCCCGGCCTTCGACGCCAAGCGCGACGAGCTGGCCGAGCGGGTCACCGCGATCGCCGATCGCTACCCGCTCTACGAGCAGCTGGGCGCGGGCGCCGCGGCGTAGAACCGCGTTCAGAGAGGTAGGCCGGGCCGCGACGGCGCGACCGCGACCCACTAGATCCGCGGGCCGGCCACCGCGTGCGCCAGGATCGACGCCATGCGCGCCGCCTGATGGGCGGCGTCGTGGGCGGCCGCCGCGGCGCGCGCGGCGGGGTTGGGCACGGGCATCTCCGCGGCCCGCGCCAGCGCCTGCCGCAGCGCCGCAGGGTCGCGTGGATCGACGAGCACGCCGGCGGCGGGCGTCACGAACTCCGGCGGCCCGCCCTCGGTCGTGGCGACCACCGTGCGCTCCAGCGCCATCGCCTCCAGCGCCGCCAGCCCGAAGGGCTCCAGCAGCGACGGCTGGCACACGACGTCGGCGGCCGCCATCCACGACGCCACCGCGTCGTGGGCGACGCGACCGACGACGGTCACGCCGGAACGCCCCTCCAGCGCGCCGCGCAGCGGGCCGTCGCCGACGAAGACCAGCGACCCGCGACCGTAGGCGGCGAAGGCGTCGGCCAGCGCGACGACGTTCTTGCGCGCGATGAGCGAGCCCACGCAGAGGAACCGCGGATGGCCGCCGTCGTGGTCGCGCTCCGGCCAGGGCGCGGGCGTCGCCGCGCCCGGGGCGAACTGCGCGAGGTCGACGCCGAGGTCGCACACCTCGCATTCCAGTCCGGGGTAGCGCGCCTCCACCCGTCCCGCCAGCCAGCTCGAGTTCGCGATGACCGCCGCGGCCCCGCGGACCACCCGCCGCGTCGCCACGCGCAGCGACGTGCGCGCGAGGTTCGCGACGTCCTGGCCATGGGCCATGACCACCAGCGGCACGCCGGCCGCTCGCGCCGCCGCGAGCCCGGCGGCGCCGGCGGGAAACAGGAAGTGCGCGAAGACCACGTCGGGCCGCCCGCGGCGTGCCGCGCGGACCGCGTCGGCGGTCAGCCGCGCGTACTTGGCCGGAGAGCCGCCGCGCTGCGCGATCGCGGCGACGTCGACCTCGTGGCCGTGGGCCAGCAGCGCCCGGTGCAGCGGCAGCAGGAAGCTGCCGAGATCGGGGTCGGCCTCCGAGGGCCACATCTGGGTGACGAGCAGGATGCGCACGGCCGCGAAAGCCTCGCAGGCCGACCGGCCCAATAGGCTCTGCAGTCGATGACGGAGCTCGACGCGGTCTATGCGTTCGTCGCCGCGTTCGCGGTCGCGACGCTGCTGACGCCGCTGACGGCGCGCTTCGCCCGCCGCGTCGGGGCCGTCGACCAGCCCAAGGCGCGCGGCCTGGGGCGCGTGTCCACGCCACGCCTCGGCGGCCTGGCGATCTTCGCGGGCGCGCTGGTCTCCGGGCTGGTGTTCATCGACACGACGTCGCGGACTCAGGACCGTTTCACGGGGATCCTCGCCGGCGCCGCGCTCATCACGCTGGTCGGCGCGATCGACGACCGCTTCGACCTCCACCCGGCCGTCAAGTTCCTGGGGCAGATCGCCGCCGCGATCATCCCCGTCTCCGCGGGCGTCGAGGTCGGCAACATCACGCTCCCGTTCGCCGGGGCGATCGACTTCGGCTCGGCCGGCGGCCCGCTCACGGTCGTGGGGCTCGTGGCGATGATGAACGTCGTCAACTTCTCCGACGGCGTCGACGGCCTGGCCGCCGGCGTCTGTGCGATCGCCGCGGCCGCCTTCGCGATCATCGCGTTCGACCTCGAGCGCAGCCACGCGGCGATCCTCGCCGCCTGCACGGCCGGGGCCGCGGCCGGGTTCTTGGTGCACAACTTTCCGCCCGCCTCGATCTACATGGGCGACTGCGGCGCGAACCTGCTCGGCTTCCTCCTGGGCTGCATCGCGGTCGAGGGCGCGGTCAAGACGCAGGCGGTGCTCGCGCTCGTCATCCCGCTGGTCGTGCTCGCCGTGCCGTTCCTGGACACGACGTTCGTCGTCCTCAAGCGCATGAAGTACAAGCGCAAGGTCTACGAGGCCGACGCCAACCACTTCCATCACCGCTTCAACCGCATCGGGTTCAGCGAGCGGCGCACGCTGGTCTACTTGTACGCCTGGACGCTGATGCTCGGCGCCTTTGCGGTGTCGCTGCGCTTCATCCCGTACTCCGACCACCACGGCCACCTGCACGTCGGCTGGTCGATCGTGGTCGGCGCGATGGGCCTGGTCGTCGCTGCCGCGAGCGTCTACCTCGTCTACGTGCTGGAGATCCTCAAGCTGCGCCGGCTGAGCGCGATCCGCATCCGCCGCGTCCGTCCCGACGTGAGCCAGACCGAGGTCGACGCCGACGTCGCGCGGCAGATGGAGACCGGCGAGTTCGAGGCCGTCAAGCCCGGCTCCTAGCCGGAGCCGCGGCCGCCGTCTACGGGCGCCGCGGCCCGTAGACCGTGTTGCGATAGATGCCGACGATCGCCTCGACGACCTCGGCCTCCGGCAACGGACGCTCCTGCACCAGCTGCTGGTAGTAGGTGCGCTCGACCATCCAGGTGAGCGCGAACGCCGTGGCCCGCGCGGTGCCGTCCAGCGGCGAGCCTTCGGCCTCGATCCGGCGCGTGGTCGCGTCGACGAACTGCTGCAGGAGGCCGCGCCAGAACGTCGCGATGTCCTCCTCGTAGGTCGAGACCTCGACGATGGCGCGGATCAGGACGCCGTGCTCGCGGTAGAGCTCGGCGATGCGCGTGAGCGCCTCACGGATCTCGTCCTCGGGGTCGTCGCCCTCGCCGGAGAACCAGATGTCGGCCTGGCGGTAGAGCAGCTCGGTGACGTCGCCGGCCAGGCGCATCAGCAGGTCGCGCTTGTCGCGGAAGTAGAAGTAGAACGCGGTGCGGGAGATGCCCGCGGCCGTCGCGATCCGCTCCACGTTGAGGTCCGCGTAGGACGAGCCGCCGGCCAGCAGCTTCTCGGTCGCGGCGAGGACGTCGGCCTGCACCTGCGCGCGCTTGGCGGTCGCCGGCCCGCCACGGTGGGCGACCGGCGAGGCGGTGCGGGGTTCGTCGTCGGCCATCGTCCGTCCACGATAGCTCTCGACGGTTGACACGGTGTCAAAGCCGGCTTGACACCGTGTCAAATCCGCGCCAGGATCCGCGCCATGTCCAACCTCCTCGACCTCACCTCCCAGGGTGACGTGGCGACCATCAGCGATGAGTCCAAGCTGGCGCAGGTCGTCCTGATGACGCCGCAGCAGCTCTACGAGCTGTGGGAGCGCCAGCCGTGGCAGTCGCACACGATCGACTTCACCCAGGACCGCGAGGACTGGGCGGCGCTGAGCGACGAGGACAAGGACCACATCGTGTGGTTCTTGTCGTCCTTCTTCATCGGGGAGGAGCGCGTCGCCACGCAGTTCAACGGCCTGGTCGGCGCCTACGAGAGCCAGAGCGAGGAGCACTTCCTCACCACCCAGCAGGTCGACGAGGCGCGCCACGCTCAGCACTTCAACAACTTCTACACGCAGGTCGTCGGCTACGACGGCTCGTTCGAGGACCGGCTGGACCGGGCGCGGATGGACCTCAACGACTCCTTCAAGGTCCTCTTCGACGAGGTGCTCGTCGACGCCAACCGCCGCCTCCTGGCCGATCCGGCCGACCTCGACGCCAAGGTCGACTTCGTCACCACCTATCACATGGTCATCGAGGGGACGCTCGCGCTCACCGGTCAGGACACGCTGACGCGCGTCTTCGAGGAGCGCGGGATCCTGCCCGGCTTCCTGGAGGGCTTTCGCCGCATCTCCCAGGACGAGCACCGCCACGTCGCCTACGGCACCTGGTTCCTGCAGCAGAAGGCGCGCGAGTCGTCCGCGCTGGCCTCCCGGATCCAGAAGACGCTGCAGGAGCTGATCCCGATCGCTGCCGGCGTGCTGACCCCGCGCGGCTTCGACATCGGCGACGAGTACGAGATCCTCGGCGTGCGCAGCGACGAGGTGCACGGCTTCGCCTTCCAGGCGCTCACGCGGCGGCTGAAGGTCATCGGGGTCTCGCTCGCGCCGGTCCAGGACGAGCCCGTCCCGGCGTAGTCCGAAGCGGGCACGCGCCGCCCGGGCAGCACCCGGACGCGGCGCTTCAAGGCGCGGCGGCGCTCGCTACCAGGCGCTCGGCGTGCGCCACGCACGACTGGACCTGCGCTGGGACGTGCTGAGCGATGCGCGCGCCACCACGGCGCTGGAGGCATGGATGACCGGCGCCCGGGCCACCGGTGCGCGACCGCTCGTGACGTTCGACCGCTCGCCGCGGCGCCCGTCCTACAACCCGACGCCCGCCCAGCTGGTGAGCGCGCTGAAGGGCTTGCGGGCCCGCTACCCGTTCCTCGAGGACTTCTCCACCTGGAACGAGGCCAACATGAACAAGCGCCCGGCGATCGTGGCGAAGTGGTGGCTGGCGCTGCGCAAGGCGTGCCCGACCTGCACCGTGCTGGCGACCGACCTGCTCGACAAGGCCAACATGGTCTCGTGGGCCCGGCGCTTCGTGGCCGCGGCCGGCCGCACCCCCAAGGTCTGGGGCCTCCACAACTACGTCGACGCCAACCGCATGAGCACGAAGACGACCAGGCTCCTGCTGAAGTCCGTCGGCGGCAACGTGTGGTTCACCGAGACCGGCGGCATCGTCCGCCGCGCCAACCGGAGCACGATGGCCTTCCCGACCGGCGCCGCCCGCGCCGCGAAGGTCACGCGCTTCATCTTCGACAAGCTCGCCGTCGTCAGCCCGCGCGTGCAGCGCGTCTACCTCTACCACTGGGACACCGGCCTGGACGGCGACGGCGTCGCCGCGACCTGGGACTCCGGCTTCGTCAGCCCCGACGGCCGGGCCCGGCCGGCGCTGCAGGCGTTGGAGGGCGTCCTGACACGGTCCGGCGGCACGCGCCGCTAAGTTGCCCCGGACATGCGCCCGCTCCGTGCCGTCCTGCTCACCCTCCTGCTCGCCCTGGCGGTCCTGCCCGTCGCGGGCGCCCACGCCAAGGTGGCGGTCGGCATCGCCGACAACAAGTCCGACATGTT
>JAWVGD010000220.1:0-4681 GCA_033855515.1 Baekduia sp. | reverse complement strand
CGGCGGAGAACCCGGGATCGACCTCTGGATGGAGGTGCGGAGCTCGTGAAGCGGCATCGGCGGTTCTGGCGGGCTCTCGCCCTGCTTTCGGTCCTTTTGCTCGCCGTCTCGGCGGCGCCGGGCTGTGGGTCGGGGAACGGCTCGGCCGACAACGCCCCGGTCGAGCAGAGCCGCCCGACGGCGACGCGGAAGGTGCTCGCGTTCGACAAGACCGCGACGGCGCCGGCCAAGAAGCAGCGCATCGCCTACCTCGCCGAATGCACCAGCAATCCGTATTGCCGGGCGCGGCTCAGGGGCATCCAAGCGGCGGCGAAGAAGTACGGCTTCGACTTCAAGGTCTTCGACGCCAACTTCACGCCGCAGACGCAACTGGGGCAGGTGCAGGACGCGGTCGCCCAAGGCTTCGACGGCTACGTGTTCGCGCCGGTGGCCGCGGCGCCGGGATGCACCATGTGGCAGCGCTTCCTGAAGCCGACCGGCAAGCCGGTCGTCACGCTCGATGTGCCGATGTGCAAGGACCCGGATTACACCCCCGGGGTGGCGGCGACCGTGACGATGGTGCGGCAGGCGTTCTTCAACCGGCACGTCGACAACGCCTTCCGCAGCTGCAAGAGCGAGTGCAAGGTGGCGGCGATCGGAGGCTTCACCGGCTCCGACCTGCTCACGCTGTGGGAACGCGCGATCGCGCAGGGCAAGGCGAAGTATCCGAACGTGAAGGTGGTCAGCGACCAGCCCGGAGACTACGACCCGCGGGTCGCGCTGCGGGTGGTGGGCGACGCGCTGCGCGCCAACCCCGACCTCGACGTCGTCATCTCCCCGTGGGACGACATGACCCGTGGTGCGGAGCAGGCGATCGTCGCGGCGGGCAAGAAGCCCGGCAAGGACGTGCGGATCTACTCGACCGGCGCGACGAAGGTGGGCGTGCAGCGGGTCAAGCAGGGCACGTGGAACGAGACATCGGTCTTCCTGCCGTTCGAGGAGTCCTATTACGCCGCGACCGCGCTGATCATGGCGCTGCAAGGCAAGCCGGTGAACGCCTACGTGAACGAGGCCGAGATGCCGGCGGTGACCAAGCTCGGCTCGATCTACGTCACGAACCAGAACGCCGCCAGGTTCCGGCCGAATTACTAGGCGCCGGAGGGCGGTCCGACTTGAGCGAAGCGAGAACCGTGGCGCTCCGGGCACGAGGCATCCACAAGTCGTTTCCCGGCGTCCGTGCACTGCACGACGTCGACTTCGACCTGCGCGCCGGCGAGGTGCACGGCCTCGTCGGCGAGAACGGCGCCGGCAAGTCGACGCTCGTCAAGATCATCATGGGCGCCTGCGACCCGGATGCGGGGCTGGTGGAGGCGTTCGGGCACGAGGTCCGGCACGGCGACCCGCGGGCTCGGCGGCGGGCCGGCATCGCCGCGATCTACCAGGAGCTCACGATCGTGCCCGAGATGTCGGCCGCCGGCAACGTCTTCCTCGGCCGGCCGCTGCGTCGCGGACCGTTCGTCTCTCGCTCGGAGACGCATCGAGCGTTCAGGCAGCTGACCACGCGGCTCGGACTCGCGATCGACCCGGACGTGCCGGCCGCGTCGCTCTCGGTGGCCAACCAGCAGATGCTCGAGATCATGCGGGCGCTCGCCGCCGACCACCGCATCCTGATCATGGATGAGCCCACCGCCGCGCTCGGTCCCGCCGAGCGTGAGCACCTCTACGAGACGATCCGCGGGCTGCGTGAGGAGGGCGTCTCGACGATCTACGTCTCCCATCACCTCGACGAGGTGCTCGCCCTGTGCGACCGGGTCTCGGTGATGCGCGACGGGGAGATCGTCGCGACGGAACCGGTCGAGCGCTGGACGAAGGACGGCCTCGTCACCGCCATGCTCGGGCACGCCCTCCTCAAGCCGCCGCCGCAGCGGCGGACGATCGCCGAGGAGGAGGTTCTCCGGGTCGACGGGCTCACCGTCCCCGGGGTGCTCGAACAGATCTCGTTCACGCTCCGTCGGGGAGAGATCCTTGGCCTCGGCGGGCTCGTCGGTTCGGGCCGCACCGAGCTCCTGCGGGCGCTCGCGGGCGCGGACGCCAACGCGGGGGGCCGTCTCTTCGTCAGGGGGCGGGAGCGGCCGTGGCCGCGCACGGTTCGGAGCGCGCTCGCCCTGGGGATCGCCTTGGCTCCGGAGGAGCGCAAGTCGCAGGGGCTCGTGCTCTCCCTGAGCGCCGCGGCGAACGTCGCGCTGACCGACATGCAGCGTGTTGCGTCCGGGCCCGTCCTGCGGGGGCGCAGGCGGCTCCGGCGCGCCGCGGAGATCATGCGCCCCTTCGCCTTCGACGCGAGCCGACTCCGCGAGCCGGCGGGCTCGTTCTCCGGCGGCAACCAGCAGAAGCTCGTCGTCGGCAAGTGGCTCCACCGGCGGCCCGACGTGCTCTTGATGGACGAGTTCACGCGCGGGATCGACGTCGGCGCGAAGGAGGAGATGCTCGCCCTGGTCAGGCGCCTCGCTGCGGAGGGGATGTCGATCATCATCGTCTCCTCCGAGCTCGAGGAGCTGATCGAGGGCGCGGACCGCGTGCTCGTGCTCGCGCGAGGGCGGCTGATCGGCGAGCTCGGTCACGCCGACGCCTCGGTCGAGCGCATCCTCCGGCTCGTCTTCGAGGTCGAGGAGCAGGCCGAGAAAGGGATGGCGACGTGACGCCGCCGTCATGACCACGTCGCCGGCTCTGCAGGAGCTCCCCCGCCGCCTGACGGAAACCGCAGGCCGCTACGGCGCCGTCCTGTTGCGGACCTACGGAATCGTCCTCGCCTTCCTGGTCCTCGTCGCGGTCGTCGCCGCGTCGAGCCCGGAGTTCGCGACGCGGACGAACATCTTCAACCTCTTCTCGCAGTGGGCGCCGGCCGGGATCATGGCTGTGGCGATGACGTACGTCATCCTGGCGGGCGGCTTCGACCTCTCGATCGCCAGCGGGTTCTCCCTCTGCGCCGTCACCGCCGCCGGCGTCGGCCGCACCGAGGATCCGGCCGTCGCCTTCCTCGCCGCCCTCGGCGTAGGGCTCGCGATCGGGCTGGTCAACGGCGTCCTCATCGAGGGAGCCAAGATCAACCCCTTCATCACCACGGTCGGGACGGGATTCATCCTCAACGGGATCGCGCTGGTCGTGACCGGCAACATCGCTTACGTGGTGGACAACCCCGGCTTCGGCACGATCGGGGCCGGCCGCTGGCACGGCTTCCCGTACTCGGGGATGATCCTCGTCTTCGCCCTCGTCGCCGGCGGGCTGGTGCTCGCCAGGACGGTGTACGGGCAGTCGATCTACGCCGTCGGCGGCAACGCCGAAGCGAGCCGCCTCTCCGGCATCCGTGTCAGTGCGACGGCCGGGAGCACGTACGTGTTGTCCGGCCTCTCGATGGGCGTCGCCGGCAGCATCGCCGCCTCGCAGCTCAACTCGGCCCAGGCGAACATCAACCCCAACATCGTCTTCGACGTCATCACGATCGTCGTCGTGGGCGGCACGTCCCTCGGAGGCGGCATCGGCTCGATGTGGCGGACGGCGGTGGGTCTCGGGATCATCGCGACCATCTCGAACGCCTTCAGCCTGGCCGACATCAACCCCTACTACCAGGACATCGTCAAGGGGTGCATCATCGTCGGCGCGCTGGCCCTCGACGTCTACGCGCGCCGCCTGGCCGGTCGTGCTCGCACGCGGCCGCGCGAAGCGGCTGCCCCGGCGCGTCCGGACGCCCCGCCGGGCGCAGGCCCCCGCGAGGGCTAGCCCGAAGATCGTCCTCCCGGGCCATGCCGGCGCGGCGATGTTGGCGGATACTGCGCACCGTGGACGCGGCACGGTACGGCTGGCTTGGCTCCGCTCGCGGCGCGGTACCGCTCCTCGTCGTCCTGCTCAGCGTCGCGGGCTTCATCGTCACGACGGTCGCGGTCCGCGATGAGCGCGGGAACGCGGCGCACCGGCGGGCCGCCGTCCAGGCGCTGGAGGTCCAAGGGCAGCTCGAACGCGCCCGGGCGTTCGCCATCGGGCTCGGCAACGCGTTGGAGGGCGAGCCCGTGCCGAACGGCCGGCGCTTCGCTGCCCTGGAGGGAAGCGCCACGACGACCGTCGGGCTGACAGCCGCCATGTGGGTCGAGCACCTGACCAACGCGGCGCGCCGCGACTACGAACGCCGTATCCAGGCGCCGATCACCCTGCCGCCGGGAGAGCAGGTCGCCGGGCCGGCGGCGTCGTACCTGCCGGCCACGTTCGTCACCGGTGCCGCGGTGCGCCCCGGCGCCGACATGGCCCGCGTCCCGGTGCTTGCCGCGACGCTGCGGGACCCCACGTCGGTCTTCGCCGGCACGGCCACGCCGGTCGCATCGCTCGCCGGGCAGCGGGGGTTCTTCCTGGTCCAGGGAGCGCACTTCGGCCAAGGCCCCGGCAGCGAAGGCTTCCTCGTCGTGTTCGTCCCCGCGGATTGGCTGGGCGTGTCCCTGAACCTCGATCCGCACCGCACCGCGATCGCGCTGGACGGCCGCTCGCTCAACGGGGCGCTGAGCACCGCGCCCGCCGCCACCCGGAGCTTCGAGGCGTTGACCGGCCGGTGGCGGGTCGACGTGGCACGGGAGCCCGCCACCGCGCTGCAGGCGACGCTGCCGTGGCTCGCGGTCGCCTGGCCGCCGGCGACCGCGGTCCTCGTCTACCTGCTGGG
>JAWVGD010000219.1:0-11011 GCA_033855515.1 Baekduia sp. | reverse complement strand
GGCCGCGCGATCGTCGCGGGCGACCCCCATCAGCTGCGCCAGGTCTTCGCGAACCTCCTGCGCAACGCCCTGGTGCACACGCCGCCGGGCACGCCGGTCGAGGTCTCCGTCCGCCACGACGGGCCGGTCACCGTCGTCGAGGTCCGCGACCACGGGCCGGGGCTGCCGACCGACGAGAACGACGCGCTGTTCGACCGCTTCTGGCGCGCCGAGCACGGGCGCGAGCGCGGCAAGGCGGGCGCGGGCCTGGGCCTGGCGATCGTCGCCGGGATCGTCGCGGCCCACCATGGCGAGGTGCACGCCGAGAACGCCCAGGGGGGCGGGGCCCGCTTCACCGTGCGGCTGCCCACGGGCCGCGGTGCGGGGTCGCCGGCGGCCGCCGAGCCGTCGGTCCCGGCGACGTCCTGACGGCGGGGCGGGTCCCGCGGGGCGGCCGGGTCTCAGACGGCCGTGGCGAGCGGCCGCGCCGCGGCGTCGGCCCCGGTGTCGGCGCCCAGGCCGGCGGCGATCGCCGCCAGGCGCACGACGGCCTCGTGGAGGTCGGCGGGCGGCAGGGTGAACGGCAGGCGGACGTGGTGCTCGAAGGTGCCGTCGACCGAGAACGACGGGCCCGGGCTGAGCTCGACGCCGGCCCGCGACGCGGCGGCCGACAGGCGCGTCGCGACGGGTGCCGGCAGGCGCGCCCACGCGCTGATGCCCCCGCGGGGGCGCCGCACGTCCCAGCCCGGGGCGTGCTCGGCCAGCGCGGCGAGCAGCGCATCGCGACGGGGGCGTAGGAGCGCGCGACGGGAGGCGAGCACGGCGTCCCAGGTGTCCAGCAGCTCGACGGCGACGAGCTGCTCGAGGACGGGTCCGGCCATGTCGACGTTGGCGCGGACCGCCGCCAGCTCGCGCACGAGCGGGGCGGTCGCGCGGATCCAGCCGATCCGCAGGCCGCCCCACGCGGCCTTGCTCATGGTCCCGATCGTCACGACGGCACCGCCCGGGTCGAAGGCGGCCAGCGGCGGCGGCATGGCCGGTCCGTCGAGGCGCAGCTCGGCGCAGGTCTCGTCGGTGACGAGGATCGTGCCGGCACGAGCGCAGGTCGCGGCCAGAGCCGCCCGGTGAGCGGCGCTCATCGTCAAGCCCGTCGGGTGGTGGAAGTCGGAGACCGTGACGGCGAGGCGCGGCGCGGCCTCCCGGACCACCGCGCTCCAGCCGTCGGGGTCCCACCCGGTCGCGGTGAGCGGGACGGCGACGGCGCGGGCGCGGGCGGCGCGGATCGCCGCCAGCGTCCGCGGGTAGGCGGGCGCGTCGACGAGCACACGGTCGCCGGGTGCGGCCAGCAGCGTGAGGACGAGGTGCAGCGCGTGCTGGGCGCCGGCGGTCACGAGGATCTGGCCGGGCGTCGTCGGCAGGCCGCGGCCCGTCAGGTGCTCGGCCAGCGCGGCACGCAGCTCCGGCAGCCCGGCGGCGGCGTAGCCGTGGCCGTGGGCATGGCGCCCGAGGACGGCCGCGGCGCGCGCGGCGGCCTCGCTGAGCATCGGCTCGGGGGCCGGCAGCGCGGCGACCGTCAGGTCCAGCGGGCGTGCGGACGGCGCCGGGTCCTGGTCGCCGAGCGGGGGAGGGGGCGCGCCCGGGCCCGCGCCGCCGGGCAGCGTCAGCCAGCTGCCCGCGCCGCGCCGGCTGGCCAGGTAGCCGTCCTCGCGGAGGCGGTCGTAGGCGCGTGAGACCGAGCCGCGGCTGACGTCCAGCTCGTCGGCCAGCGCGCGCTCGCTGGGGATGCGCGTCCGGACGCCCAGGCGCCCGTCGACCACCAGCGCGCGCAGCGCATCGGCGAGCGCGTGCGCGGTCTCGCCCGGGCGGCGCCATCCCGTGCCGAGGAGCGCGGCCAGCGCGCGTGGCGTCACGGTCGTCGCCATGGGTCCAAGTGTTGATGATTGGCTCTACCCATACAGGTCCACTGTCACCAGGATGGCACCATGTCCTTGCGGTCGCAACCCCTTCTCCTCCGGCGTCTCGGCCAGCTCTACGCCGGGCTGGTGCTCTACGGCGTGAGCGCGTCGTTCCTCCTCCTCGCCGGCCTCGGCAACGACCCGTGGGACGTGCTGCACCAGGGCCTCTCGCGGCAGACGGGGATCGGCATCGGAACGTGGGTGTCGCTCGTGGGCGCGATCGTCCTGCTCGGCTGGATCCCGCTGCGCCAGCGCCCGGGCCTGGGGACGCTGAGCAATGTCGTGGTGCTCGGCGTGGTCGTCGAAGCGATGCTCGCGCTGTTCCCGCCGGCCCACGAGCTGGGCGTGCGCATCGCGCTCCTGGTGTCCGGCGTCGTGCTCAACGGCTTCGCGACCGGGCTCTACATCGGCGCCCGCTTCGGCCCGGGCCCACGTGACGGGCTGATGACCGGCCTGGCTGCCCGGGGTCACTCGCTCCGGGTCGTGCGGACGGGGATCGAGCTGACCGTCCTGACCGTGGGGTTCGCCCTGGGCGGGACGGTCGGGATCGGCACGGTGCTGTACGCGCTGGCGATCGGGCCGCTGGCGCATGTATTCGTGCCGGCGCTGCGGGTGGTGTGGGAGGAGCCGGTGGGGGCTCCGGTGCCGGCGTCGGCGTGATTGCGCAGTGCGCGCCGGCGCCCCCTCACCGCGCCGCGCGCAGCGCCCCGGCGCCCGCTCCCGGCGCCCCCTCCCGTGCCGTCTCACCAATCAACCGCGCCACCACGTCCGGCGCGTCCCACATCGGGATGTGGCCGCACCCTTCCAGGACGACGGTCCGCGCGCCGCGGATCGACACGCGCGCCGGGCGGACCAGCCGGTCGTGGTCGCCGAAGGCGAGCGTCACCGGCACCGTGATCGCGTCGCCGCCGTGGAAGTGGTTCTGGCGCATCGCCGTGCTGGTCGCGTCATACGCGGTCGCGCGGGCGTACGAGCGCACCATGCGCCACGCCGCTCGGTAGGGCACCGCGTCGGGGTGGGCGACGAAGGGCGAGAGCACCACGCGCCGCACGTGCCGGCTCAGCAGCGCGACCGGGATCAGCGGTCGCAGCCTGCGCGCGAGCCGATGGGCGCGGCCGCGGACGACCGGCGCGTCGGCGGCCAGGATCGGCGCGCGCCAAAGCCCGGCGGGGCACAGCCCGACGACCGAGCGCGTCCGTCCCGCCTTGGCGAGCTCCAGCGCCACCCAACCCCCGAGCGAGTTGCCGGCGACGTGGGCGGTCTCGATGCCGAGGTCGTCGAGGAACGCCGCGACCACGGTCGCCAGCGCCTCCGGCGTGGGGACGATCTCGGCCGGCAGCGCCGGCGAGTGCCCGAAGCCCGGCAGGTCGACGGCGATCACGTCGTGCTCCAGCGCCAGCGCGTCCATGACGGGCTCCCACACGCACGCCTCGCCGCCGATCCCGTGGAGGAGCACGAGCGGCTCCCCGTGCCCTTGGCGGACATGGTTCAGCGCGGCCGGCGACGTCCCGGAGCGTCCGGGGAGGCGGAGGTCCATACCGGCCTCGCTGTCCGCGCGGACCCGGGCGCAAACCGCTCCGGCCCCGTCCTGGCACGCGCCCGCTGCATCCGCCGGCGCTACGCGCTCGCCACCCTGCGCACGTGGCGCAGGAACGGCTCGGCGTCGAGCCCGCGGCCCGTCACCCGCTCCAGCAGCGGCTCGGTGTCCAGGCGCCGGCCGAGGCGATGGACGCGGTCGCCGAGCCAGGCGCCGATCGCGCCCGTCTCCCCGGTGCGCAGCGCGTCGTCCTGGGGCCCGAGGTCGCTCTCGAGCGTCTCCCACAACTGTGCCGCGATCAGGCAGCCGAGCGCATAGCTCGGGAAGTACCCGAACGCGCCCGAGGACCAGTGGACGTCCTGCAGCACGCCGACGGCGTCGGAGGGCACGTCGACCCCGAGCAGCCGGCGCATCGCGTCGTTCCAGGCGGCGGGCAGGTCGACGACGTCCAGGTGGCCTTCGACGAGCGCGACCTCCAGCTCGAACCGCAGGACGATGTGGAGCGGGTAGGTGATCTCGTCGGCCGAGACGCGGATGAGCGACGGGCGCACCTGCGTGAGCGCCGTGGTGAGCACGTCGGGCTCGATCGGGAAGCCGCCCCCGCCGAGCGCGTCGGCGATCACGCCCGAGAACGCCGGATGGCGCCCGACGTGGTTCTCCCACAACTTGCTCTGCGACTCGTGGACCGACATCGACGTGCCGGACCCCAGGTTCGTCCGCGCGAGCTCCGCGGCGGTCTGCCGCTCGTACAGCGAGTGCCCGAACTCGTGCATCGCCGCGAGGACGGACTCGAGCTGGCCATCGCCGTAGCGCGTGGTGATCCGGTGATCGCGGTGGCCCATGTGCGTGGAGAACGGGTGCGACGACACGTCGACGCGCCAGGTCTCCTCATCGACGCCCAGCCGCGCCAGCACCGCGTGCACTGCCGCCTTCTGCGCCTCGATCGGGACGTCGAGCGTCGGCGCCGCGGGACGGGTGGCGGCCTCCTCCACCAAGGGCGGCAGCGCCGCCGACAGGACGCCGAAGACCTGTTCGATGCGCGCCGTCGTCAACCCGAAGTCGTAGTCGGCCAGCAGCGCGTCGTACGGTCGTTCGGCCTCGTCGAAGCAGGCGGCGTAGGCGCGCGCGAGGTCGATGTTGCGCCGCAGGGCCGGCGCGAACGCCGCGAAGTCGTCCTCCGCGCGGGCCGCCTGCCAGACCGCCTGGCCGTCGGCGGAGGCCTGCGCCATCTCGGCGGCCAGATCGATCGGCACACGCCGGCGCCGGTCCCAGTCGCGCTGCGCGACGCGGACGAGGTCGCGGTCGACCTCGTCGAGGTCCTGCGTCGCGCCGGTGAGCGCGGCGAGCCACTCCCCGACCTCGTCCGCCGTGGCGCGCTCGTGGGTCAGCCGCTCGAGCGTGGCCATCTGCTGCCCGCGGGCGGGGGCGCCGCCGGGAGGCATCATCGTCCGCTGGTCCCACGCCGCGAGGCTGCCGAGCAGCGAGAGGTCGGTGAGCTCGGCGAGCCGGTCGCGCAGGGCGTCGAGAGCGGTCATGCCGACACCCTATGACGCACCGCGACCACCGGTGAGCGTCCCGGCGCCTCGTGTCGTGCATCAGAAGTCGCGCATCACGACCCTACGTCGCCGTGCCCAGCGTGACCGTCACGGTCTGCGCCGCGGCTCCCGCCCGGCGGTAGGTGGCGCGCAGGCGGTCACCCGGCTGGTGGCCGGCGACGACGGCGGCCAGCGCGTCGCTGTTGGCGATCCGGGTGCCGTCCAGCGCCGTGATGATGTCGCCGGTCTTCAGCCCCGCCGCGGCCGCCGCGCCGCCGGAGGTGACGGCGGCGAGCTTCACGCCGCCGCTGCTCGCGTCCTCGATCTGCACGCCGAGCTGGGCGTGCTGCACCTGCTGACCCGCGGCCAGCGCGGTCACGACCGTGCGCACGGTGTCGGATGCGATCGCGAACCCGACCCCGTCGTTGCCGCCCGAATCGCTCTCGATCTGCGCGTTGACGCCGATGACCCGGCCCTGCGTGTCGAGCAGCGGCCCGCCGGAGTTGCCGTGGTTGATCGAGGCGTCGGTCTGGATCGTCCCGGCGATCGTCGCGCCGCTGGGCGACTGGATGGTCCGGTCCAGCGCGCTGACGATGCCGGTGGTGAGCGTCTCGGAGAGGCCGAACGGGCTGCCGATGGCCAGCACCGCATCGCCGACCGACACGGCGCTCGAATCGGCCAGCGTCAGCGGGTGCAGCTCGGACGCGGCGACGCCCGAGACGCGCAGGACGGCGAGATCGCTGGCGCTGTCCTGCCCGACGAGCTTGGCCGTCGCCTTCGTGCCGTCGGCGAAGGTCACCCTGATCGAGGTCGCGCCGGAGATGACGTGGGCGTTGGTGACGATGTCGCCCTTGGCGTCGGTGACGAACCCGCTGCCCTCGGCGTCGCCCTGGCTCGTGTGAACGACGAGGTCGACCACGCCGGTCGAGGCCGATTTGTAGATCTCCCCGGCGGTGGGCGCCGTCGTGGTCGTGGTGGCGGCGGCCGGGACGATCGCTCCGGCGGTGGTGCTCGCCACGGTCGTGGTCGTCGTGCGCGTCTGCGCGTCGCGGGTCGTCGCGACGAGCGCGCCGGCGCCCCCGCCGGTGATGGCGGCGGCGCTCAGGAGCATGAGGGCTGCGGGCTTGACGTTCATGAGCATCAACCTGCTCCGCGGTCCCGAGAGGACCGCGTGGGCATCCTGGGAGCCGGCTGGGAATGATGCGCGGAGCCCTTATGCGCGCTTAGGGGAGCCTTGAAGCTCGCGCAAGCCGCCGGGGGCATGGTGTCGTCATGACCTCTCCCTCGAAGCTCGCCGCCCTCGGCGCCTGCGCCGTGCTCGCCGGTGCGGGCGGTGCGGGCGCCGCCGCGGTCGTCATCGACGGCCACGGCAGCTCGACCACCGCCGCGGCCACGACGGCCCGCCCGACGCAGGGCGCCACCCGCCCCGTCGTCGACAGCACGCCGTCCACCGCCAAGAGCGTGTACAACAATGCCAAGAACGCCATTGCCTTCATCAGCGCCCAGACCAGCCAGGGCACGGCCACGGGCTCGGGCTTCGTCGTCTCGTCCGACGGCAAGATCGTCACCAACGAGCACGTCATCGACGGGGCCACGCAGGTCACGGTCAAGGTCGGCGTCAACGGCAAGGCGCAGACCGCGCAGGTCATCGGCGCCGACGCCTCCAAGGACCTCGCGGTCCTGAAGGTCGATCCCGGGACCACCAAGCTCCACGTCCTGGCCTTCGGCGACTCGTCCTCGGTGCAGGTCGGCGACCCCGTCTACGCGATCGGCAACCCCTATGGGTTGGACGACACGCTGACCAGCGGCATCGTCAGCGCGTTGAACCGCCAGATCCAAGCCCCCGACGGCACGCCGACCACCGGCGCGATCCAGACCGACGCCGCGCTGAACCCCGGCAACTCGGGCGGCCCGCTGCTCGACGGCAGCGGGAAGGTGATCGGCGTGAACTCGCAGATCGCGTCGAGCGGGTCCAGCAGCGGCGGCCAGCCCGGGAACGTCGGCATCGGCTTCGCGATCCCGGCCAAGACGGTGCAGGCGTTCGTCGCCCATCCGACGAGCACGCAGTCGACCGCCCAGACGCAGGCCGCCCAGCAGGCGCAGCAGGCCCAGCAGCAGGGCGGCAACCCCTACGGCGACCCGAGCCAGCAGCAGGCCGTGCCCGAGTTGGTCCTCCCGGGGGGCCCCTGACCCTCAGTCCTCGACGAAGTAGGAGCCGTGACCCTGGCCGTCGGAGAACCAGCGGCTGGTCACGGTCTTCTTGCGGGTGAAGAACTCGACGGCGTCGGGGCCGTGGGCGTGGAGGTCGCCGAGGAACGAGTCCTTCCAGCCTGAGAAGGGGAAGAAGGCGACCGGCGCCGCGACCCCGATGTTGACCCCGATCATCCCGGCCTCGACGTCGTGGCGGAAGCGGCGGACCGCCGCCCCGTTCTCGGTGAAGATCGAGGTGCCGTTGCCGAACCGGCTGGCGTTGATGATCGCGGTGGCGTCGTCGAGCGTCTCGGCACGCACGATCGTCAGGACCGGCCCGAAGACCTCCTCCTGGGCGATGTCCATGCCGGGGGTGACGTCGTCGAGGATCGTCGGGCCGACGAACGCGCCATCCGGGTTGCCGCCATCGGCGTTGCGGCCGTCGACGACCAGCGTGGCGCCGTCGGTCACGCCGCGGTCGATCCAGCCGTTGATGCGATCGCGCGCCTGACAGGAGACGACCGGCCCGACGTCGCTGGCCTCGTCGATGCCGTCGCCGAGCTTCAGGGCCTCGGTCGCCTCGACGAGCGCGGGCATCAGCCGGTCGTGGGCCTCGCCGACGGTCACGACGACCGACCCGGCCATGCACCGCTGGCCCGCCGCCCCGAACGCCGAGCCGATGATTCCGCCGACGGTCTTGTCGATCACCGCGTCGGGCATGACGACCATGTGGTTCTTGGCGCCGCCGAGCGCTTGGACGCGCTTGCCGGTCGCCGCGGCACGCTGGTAGACGAGCTTGGCCACCGGCGCCGAGCCGACGAACGAGATCGCGTCGATCCCCTCGTGCTCGAGGATGCCCTCGACGATCTCGCGGCCGCCGTTGACGAGGTTCACGACACCGGGCGGAAGATCGAGCCCGTCGAGCACCTCGAAGGCGATCTGCTGGGTCATCGGGACCTGCTCGGACGGCTTCAGGATGAACGTGTTGCCGCAGGCGATCGCAAACGGCAAGAACCAGAACGGCACCATCGCGGGGAAGTTGAACGGGACGATCGCGGCACACACCCCGACGGGCTGGCGGATCGTCTCGCAGTCCACGTTGCGGGCCACGTCCTCGAGGATCCGGCCCTGCATCGTCGTCGGGACCGCGCACGCGGCCTCGACCATCTCGATCATCCGCGACACCTCGGCCCGGGCGTCGACGATCGTCTTGCCCATCTCGGCCGTCACGGACCGCGCCAGGTCCTCCTGGCGAGCGACCAGCCCCTCACGCAACGCGAACAGGCGCCGGGCGCGCTCGATGACCGACACCGCCCGCCAGACCGGCAGCGCCTCGCGCGCGGCGCGCACGGCGGCATCGAGATCGCTCGCCCCCGACAGCGGAACGCGGGCGAGCACCTCACCGGTCGCGGGGTTCGTGACGTCCAGCGCGTCGGCGGCGGCCGTCGCGGGCGTCCAGGCGCCGGCGACGTAGTTGTCGAGGAGGCGGGTGGCGGTGGCAGACATGTGAAGGGCTCCGGGGATCGGCGGGTCGGTGGGGGTCGGTTCAGCGTGGAGCGGGCGTGGGGTCCAACGTCCAGGCGTGGTCGGGGTCGTTGGCGACGGCCCAGCTGCGCACCGGGCCGGCCATCACGTTCAAGTAGTACACGTCATACCCGGGCGGTGCGGAGACCGTGTGGTATCCACGCGGCACGAGGACGCAGTCTCGGTCGGCGAACGCGAGCGACTCGTCCAGCGAGCGGTCGTCGGTGTAGACGCGCTGGAGCCCGAAGCCGCGCGCGGGGGAGACGCGGTGGTAGTAGGTCTCCTCCAGGAACGTCTCGGTCGGCGGGTCGTCGCGGTCGTGCTTGTGCGGCGGGTAGCTGGACCAGTGACCGCCGGGCGTCAGCACCTCGCACACCAGCAGTGAGTCGGCCTCGCGGTCGCCCATGAGGATCGGGTGCACGGTGCGCTCCAGGGCTCCGTGGCCGCGGGTCTCGACCTCGATCTCATCGCCGGGCAGCAGCCGCGCCGGCGCGCCGCCGTGCGGCGCGGGGCCGAAGCAGAGACCGACCTCGGCCTCGGTCCCGGCGGCGGCGCGCACCTCGAAGTGCGTGCCGGGCGGGAGGTAGACCGCGTCGGGCCGCCCGGACCACGGGTCGGGCCGCCCGCCGACGCCGGCCCAGCCGCCGCGGGAGGAGTCGACGTCGACGCTGCCGTGCACGACGACGATGCAGACCTCGCGGTCGCCGGTGTCGCGCGCGGCGACGGTGTCGCCACCCAAGGCGACGACCTCGAAGCCGACGTGGCTCCAGCCGGCCGACGCGGGCGTGACGGTCAGCAGCGTGCCGTCGGCGGCGGGCGCGGCGGCGGGGTGGACCAGCAGCTCGCTCATGGCGCCTCGACGTGGGCGCGCTGCGCGCGGCGCGCCTGCTCGTAGTCCTCACGCGCCGCGCGCACGGCGTCGTCCTGCGAGACGGCGGCCACCGGGACGTCCCACCAGCCCTCGTAGCTGGGGACCCCGGCGTAGCGGTCGACCTCGATGTGGATCACGACGGGCCCGTCGCGGTGCTCGCGGGCGGCGACGAGCGCGTCGGCGACGTCGGCGACGGTCGTGCAGCGCACCACGTGGGCGCCGAGCGACTCCGCGTTGGCCGCGAGGTCGACGCCGAGCGTCGGCGCGTCGAAGGCCAGGCCCGTGCCCGATGCATCGTCGACCGGCAGCGCGCCGTCGACCTGGCGGCGGTAGTGCGTGCCGAAGCCCGCCGAGCCGACCGAGCGCGACAGCGCCCCGATCGACGCGTAGCCGTGGTTGTCGACCAGGATGATGATCAGCGGGATGCGCTCGGCGACCGCCGTCGTCAGGTCGCCCGGGAGCATCAGGTAGGACCCGTCGCCGACCATGACGTACACCTCGCGATCGGGTGCCGCCAGCTTGATCCCCATCCCGCCCGGGATCTCGTAGCCCATGCACGAGAACCCGTACTCGACGTGGTAGCCCTTGCCGTCGGGGTCGCGGGCGCGCCAGAGCTTGTGCAGGTCACCGGGCAGCGACCCGGCGGCGCACACGACGACGCCGGTCTCGCCGGCCGCCTCGTTGACGGCGCCGATGACCGCGGCCTGATGGGGCAGCGCGCGGCCGGGGTCGGGTGCCGTGAGCCGCGCGACCTCCTCGGCCCAGCCCGCCGCCTCTCGGGCCGCGCGCCGCACCCACGCCTCGGGCGCGCGATGGGCTCTGAGCGCCTCCTGCAGCGCCTCGAGCGCGACGCGTGCGTCGGCCTCGACGGCGATCCCGCTGTGCTTGTGGGCGTCCATCGCCGCGACGTTGATGTTGATGAACCTGACCCCGGGGTCCTGGAACGCCGACTTCGACGCGGTGGTGAAGTCGCTCCAGCGCGTGCCCACGCCGATGACGACGTCGGCCTCGCGCGCCAGCCGGTTGGCCGCCGTCGTCCCCGTCGCGCCCACGGCGCCGAGGCTGAGCGGATGGTCGGAGACCAGCGCTCCGCGGCCCGCCTGGGTATCGGCGACCGGAATCCCTGTGGCCTCGGCGAACGCCCGCAGCGTGGCGGTCGCGCCGCTGTAGATCACCCCGCCGCCGGCGACGACCAGCGGCCGCTCGGCGGTGCGCAGCAGCGCCACGGCGCGGGCCAGCGCCTCGGGCGCCGGCGGACGGCGGTCGAGCGCCCACACGCGCGGCGCCAGGAATGCGGCGGGGACCTCGACCACCTCGGTCTGCACGTCCTCGGGGAGCGCGAGCGTCACCGCGCCGGTCTCGGCCGGGTCGGTGAGCACGCGCATCGCCGCCAGCGCCGCGCCGACGAGCTGCTCGGGGC
>JAWVGD010000218.1:0-2563 GCA_033855515.1 Baekduia sp. | reverse complement strand
CGCGTCGCCGCGTCGTGGTTCACGGCCGGGCGGACGGGTACGTCGCACCCATGAGCCAGCGGACCCGCCCACCCTTCCGCGCCGACCACGTCGGGAGCCTCTTGCGACCGCCCGCCCTGTTGCACGCGCGCGAGGAGCATGCGGCGGGCCGCCTCGACGGCGCCGGCCTGCGCGCCGCCGAGGACGCGGCGATCCGCGACGTCGTCACGCTGCAGCGCGACGCCGGGCTGAAGTCGGCCACCGACGGCGAGTTCCGCCGCGCGTCCTGGCACATGGACTTCATCTACCAGCTCGACGGTGTGACCAAGGCGCCCGGGGACCTCACCGTCCAGTTCCACAACGCCGACGGCGACCTGCAGTTCACGCCCGCCGCGATGCAGGTCGATGGCCGCCTCGGCGTCTCGGAGACGATCTTCGGCGACGCCTTCAGCTTCCTGCGCGACACCGTGGGCGACGACAACGGCGTCACGCCCAAGCTCACGATCCCGTCGCCGTCGATGGTCCACTATCGCGGGGGCCGGGCGTCGATCGACCCCGACGTCTATCCCGGCCTCGACGCGTTCTGGAGCGACCTGACCGGCGCCTACTCCGAGGAGGTCCGGCGGCTCGGCGACCTCGGGTGCACCTATCTGCAGTTCGACGACACGAGCCTCGCCTACCTCAACGACCCCGAGCAGCGCAAGCACGTCACCGCGATCGGCGGGGACGCCGAGCACCAGCACGAGACCTACATCAAGCACATCAACGAGGCGCTGGCCGATCGGCCGGCGGGCATGTCCATCACCACCCACATGTGCCGCGGCAACTTCCGCTCCTCCTGGGTCGCCGAGGGCGGCTACGACTTCGTCGCCGAGGCGCTGTTCAACGAGCTCGACGTCGACGGGTTCTTCATGGAGTGGGACGACGCGCGCAGCGGCGGGTTCGAGCCGCTGCGGTTCGTCCCCGAGGACAAGGTCGTCGTCCTGGGGCTCGTGACGACCAAGCACGGCGAGCTGGAGACCAAGGACGACCTCAAGCGCCGCATCGAGGAGGCGTCGCAGCACGTCGACATCGACCAGCTGTGCCTGTCGCCCCAGTGCGGGTTCTCCTCGACGGTCGAGGGCAACGCGCTGACGCAGGACCAGGAGATCGCCAAGCTCCGCCTGGTCGTGGAGGTCGCCGAGGAGGTCTGGGGCTCCTGAACGGGGCGACTCACCGCTGAGAATCTGCGCGAAGCCGCACCGGTTGGTCCAGAACGCTCAACTTCGGGGCCGAACATCCGATCAGGCCGAGGGATGCGTCCATCATCGCCGCCCCTCGGCTCCTCCAGCGCAGCCGCCGGTCCCGTGCCGCGCCGGCCGTGGCTCGACCACTGGCTCGAGACGTGCCGCGACCTTGCCGAGCTCAAGGCCTCGCACCCGATGGTCGACGCCGTCATCGAGGAGATCGACGGCCGGATGATCCGCGTCGGCGACCAGTGGCTGGCCGACTTCGCGTCGTGCAACTACCTCGGCTTCGACCTCGACCGCGACATCATCGACGCGGTCCCCGCCTACCTCGACGCCTGGGGCACGCACCCGAGCTGGTCGCGGCTGCTCGGCAGCCCGGTCCTCTACGAGCAGATCGAGGAGCAGCTCACCGCGCTCATCGGCGCCGAGGACACGCTCGTCCTCCCGACGATCACCCACATCCACCTGTCGGTGATCCCCCTGCTGGCCGCCTCGGGCACGATCTTCCTCGACGCCCGCGCCCACAAGACGATCTACGACGGCTGCCAGGCCGCCCGCGCCCGCGGCGCCGCCGTCCGGCGCTTCCGCTTCGAGGACCCCGACCACCTCGACGAGCTGCTCACCGCCGAGCGCGACCCCACGCGCCTGGTCTGCATGGACGGCGTGAACTCGATGACCGGCAACCCGCCGGACCTGCCGGCGTTCGCCGCGGTCTGCCGCAGGCACAACGCGCTGCTGTACGTCGACGACGCCCACGGCTTCGGCGTCATCGGCGAGCGCGGGCCGGGCATCGCCAACCCCTACGGGTCGCGGGGCAACTCGATCGTCCGCCACTTCGGCGAGACCTACGACAACCTCATCCTCGTCGGCGGGTTCTCCAAGTCCTACTCCTCGCTGCTGGCGTTCATCGCCTGCCCGACGCCGGTCAAGGACCTGCTGAAGGTGGCTGCGCCGCCGTACCTCTACTCAGGCCCCTCGCCGGTGGCGTCGCTGGCGACCGTGCTCGCCGGCCTCGAGGTCAACGAGCGCCGCGGCGACGCGCTGCGCGCCGAGCTGGAGCGGCTGACGCGCCGGACGCTCGAGGGCCTCGAGCGCCTCGACATCTTCACGCCCAACCGCTCCGGGCTCCCGATCATCGAGATCCCGCTGCGCGACCACGGCCAGATCGACTCGGTCGGGCGCTTCCTGTTCGAGAAGGGCGTCTACGTGACGCTCGCGGCCTACCCGCTGGTGCCCAAGGAGGAGGTGGGCTTCCGGGTCCAGCTCACCGCGGCCAACACCGACGCCGAGGTCGACACCCTGCTCGCGGCCCTCGAGGAGCTCGCCGCCCGCGGCGTGCTCCGCCCCGCCGGCGA
>JAWVGD010000217.1:0-2768 GCA_033855515.1 Baekduia sp. | reverse complement strand
GCCGGCGCGGCATCGGCCACGGAACGGATGATGCGCGCCAGCGCGCTCGGGTGGCATGCGCTGCGCCAGGCGATCCCTGCTGCGCGCGTCGCACGCGACGGGGCCGACGGGCGCCCTGCGTACGGGTTCGCGTTCGTGTCGTTGTCGCCCGCCGAGACCGCGGCCGTCGCGGGCCGGCGGGCTTCCGGCACGACGGTCAACGACGTGCTCGTCGCCGCGCTGGCGGTGGCGATCGGCCGCTGGAACGCCCAGCACGGCAGCGCAGCGGGAAGGGTGACGATCTCGATGCCGGTGAACCTCCGGCCGCGCGGCTGGCGCACGGAGGTCGTCGCGAACTTCGCCTCCTACGCGACGGTGTCGCTGGCAGGCCACCAGCACGACGACCTCGCGCGGGCGATCACGGCCACCGGCCGGCAGACCCGCGCGATCAAGCACTATGACCTGAGCGGCACGGTCGTCGACCTGCTCTCCGCCTCGGCGATGCTGAGCGTCGGGGCCAGGCGCCGCCTGCAGGACGCGATCCCGCTCAGCGGCGACGCGGTCGTCGACACAGCGTCGCTCTCGAACCTCGGCGTCCTCGAGGCCCTGCCGTCGCTCGGCGAGGCAGGGTCGGTGCGAGCCATGTGGTTCTCTCCGCCGGGCCGGATGCCGCTGGGGGCGTCCCTCGGGGTGCTGACCGTCGATGGGGCGCTCCACGTCACGCTGCGCTACCGCCACGCACAATTCGACCAGAACGCTGCCACGGCGTTCCTGGAGACCTTCCGCGACGTCCTGCTCTCCTAGGCCCATGGCGCCCGGCCGCGCAACGCCGCTGCAACGCCACCGGCGTACAACGATGAAGCGATGCTCCTTCCTTCCGGCGCCGCCGCCCCGTCGCTCTGCGCGATGTCCCAGACGCCCGAACCGCCCGCGCGGACCCCGCGGCTCTCGACCGTGAGCCCGCTGCGGGTCGCCGACGAGGGCGCGGAGCCGGGGGACGGCATCGAACGCCCCGCCAACCAGCCGCGCGAGATCCGCGCGATCATCGCCGATGGCCAGCGGCTCGTCCGCGCCGGGCTTCGGCGGCTGTTCGAAGACCAACTCGACATCACGGTCGCGGGCGAGGCCGCGAGCGGCGAGGAGCTCTTGGCGATGGTCCCCAGCGCCAAACCCGACGTGATCGTCATCGACGCCGGGCTGCCCGGCACCGACGGGCTCGAGGTGACCCGGCGCATCGTGGCCGGGTCTCCGTCAGGCGCCGTCGGCGTGGTGCTGCTCGTGGACGGCCAGGACGACGACGTCATGCTCGCCGCTCTCACCGCGGGTGCCTGCGGCGTCCTGGCGAAGGAGAGCGAGGGGCCAGAGCTCCTACGGGCGGTGCGCGTGGTCGCCGGCGGTGGCGCCACGCTCGGTCCCGATCTGACCCCGGGGCTGATCGCCTGGCTCCTCTCCCATACGGTCAGCCGGGGACAAGGGCCGGCAGAGCTCTCCGAGCTCACGCCGCGCGAGCGGGAGGTCATGGCCCTCGTCGCAACCGGGCTCACGAACAACGAGATCGCCGAGCGGCTCGTCGTCACGCCCGCAACCGCGAAGACGCACGTCAGCCGCGCCCGGCGCAAGCTCGGCGCGCGGGATCGCGCACAGCTCGTCGTCTACGCCTACCGCACCGGCTTGGTCAGCGCGCCTGGGGCGGCGGCGTCAGAGGATGTCGCCGCCGAGGTCGGACGCCGGGCGCGGCCCGGGTGGCGACAGCCCGTGGAGGGCTGGGGCTCCCGACCGGTCGCCGGCTGACCGGGGCCGGTCCGCGGCGATGCTCGTGCAGGGCACGGGCCGGCCGGGGCGGGCGCCCGCTGTCCCAGAGGACAGGTGGCAGGACATCCTCCGGCCCGGATCATCGGTCTCGTGCGTGCGCTGTCGGCTCTCCATCTCGATCTCCGCTCGCGCCGCGTGCTCGCCGTCGTCGTCCCCGTGGCCATCGCTCTCGCCGTCGCGCTGGGCGCCGGTGTCTCGGCTGTCGCGGCGGGCGGCGCCAAGGCGGACGCGGCGCCACCGCCGGGCGCCCTCGTCCTAGGTGCCCGCTCGGGAGGTGCGGGCTGGGACTGGGCGCCCGGCCAGGACGGTCACGGCGACGGCGGCGGCCGGCACGGGTCTGGGGACGATGGCGGCGGCAATGCCCAATCGGGCTCGGGCGACGATGGCGGCGGCGATGGGCACTCGGGCTCGTGGACCGACAACGGCGGCGGCGATGGTCAGTCCGGCTCCGGGGGCGACGGCGCCGGCGACGGTCCGTCCGGCCCGGTCGCCGACGGCAATGGCGGCGGCCAGGACGATGAAGGCCAGGGCGGCCAGGCCGATCAGCCGGGCGCGGCGGGCCTCGGCATCCCGGGCTCCGCGGCCACCGGCGGCCAGGGCGGGCGCGGCCGCCGCCCGGGCGGCGCCGCGCCGAGCCCGGCGGGCGTGCAGGGCGCTCCCCCGCCGCCGAGCCCGGCGCCTCGGGTCACCAGGCCGAGGCCGTCATCGACCCCGGTGCGGCGGCACGTGCCGCCGCACCGGCAGCCCGCTCATCGAACTCCTGCCCCGCGAGCGGTCGCCGTGCCCATGCGCCCGCGGCTGCTGGCCGCCCCGGCCGCTCGCTCGCCCGCGCCGGTGCGCACCCGGGCACACTCCAGCCCGGTCCGCACGAGGCGCCGCGCCTCGTCGCAGCGCCACCGGCGCCTGACCGGCTCGAAGGCCCCTCGGCCGCTGCGCCGCCCGGTGACCTTGCCGTTCGGCGGATCCCAACGGCCCCA
>JAWVGD010000216.1:0-2517 GCA_033855515.1 Baekduia sp. | reverse complement strand
GAGACGAGGACGTCGAACGCGCGACGTAGCGGCTCACGCATCTAACGGGTGCCCTCCGGCGGGTCCCAGCCGGCGTCGGTGCCGTGCCGGAGGTGGTCGACCAGCCCGAGCGCGATGGAGCCCTGGGTCAGCAGGTAGTACCGCGCCAGCAGCAGCGCCTTGGGGCGGCCCCGGCCGAGGCGCGGCGCGAGCGCCGCGGCGATCCCGAGCAGCTGCAGCCGGCGCACGGCCCGCGGCGCGGTGGCCAGCGCCACGAGGTGCAGCGCGGGCCCGAAGTAGCGCAGCCAGCGGTGGCTGGCGATCATCATGGTGTACTTCAGCGGCCACCCCCGCGGGTCGAGCAGGCCGCCGTCCAGGACGATCGCCCAGGCGTGGCTCATCATCCGGCGCTTGCGGGCGGCCTCACCCTCGACGTCGGGCACCATGCGCTCGGTCGCCCGGGCCTGCGGCTGCTCGACGCAGCGCCATCCGGCGCGCACCAGCGTGAAGGGGAACTTGAGGTCGTGGCCCATCACCGGGTCGACCTCGACGTAGGCGTCGCGGCGCGTGGCGTAGATCGCCCCGTTGCCGGCGGTGACCGACGCCAGGTCGCTCTCGCGGGCGCGCAGGAACATCTCGTAGCGCCAGTAGACGCCCTCCTGGTTGGAGCCCCCGTCGGGGTTGACGAACGTCACCCGGCCGCAGACGTAGCCGATCCGCGAGTCGTCGGCAAAGGGCGCCACCAGGGCGCGCAGCGCCCCAGGCTCCCACGTGGCGTTGGCGTCGGAGAACGCGACGACGTCGGCGGTGCAGCGCGCGACCGCGGCGTCCTGGGCGCGGACCTTGCCGCCGCGCGGGAGGTCCAGCACGACGTCGGCGCCCGCGGCGCGGGCGGCTTCCGGCGTCCCGTCGGTCGAGCCGTCGCAGGCGACGACGATCTCGAGCTTGTCGCGCGGGTAGTCCAGCGCGCGGGCGTTGGCGACCTTGGCGGCGATGACGTCGCGCTCGGCGTGGGCGGCGACGATGAGCGAGACCGTCGGCAGCGCCGCGTCGTCGTCCTGCGGCGGCCAGCCGGCGCGCGGGTGTCGGCGCACGGCGCCGAGCGTGAGGGCGTAGCCCGCCTGCGCCCAGGCCAGCAGGCCCGCCGAGGTCCAGAAGATCGCCCGCTGTGCCATCTAGCGGTCCAGCATGCCGTAGAGGTCGATGTGCCGCTGCGCGACCGCGTCCCAGGAGTAGGTCGTGCGGGCCGCCAGCGCGGCGGCGGCGGTCAGCGCGCCGCGGCGCTCCGGGTCGGCGATCAGGCGCGCCAGCGCGGCGTGCAACGCGTCGGGGTCGCCGGGCGCGACGATCTCCGCCGCCCCCGTCGCCGCGACCTCCGGGAAGCCGCCGACCGCGCTGAGCAGCAGCGGCCGCCCGAGGCCCAGCGCGGCGTACAGGACGCCGGACTGGTCGATCTCGCGATAGGGCAGCGTCACCACGTCGGCGCGGCGCAGGACCGCGGCCAGCTCCGGATCGGTGACGAAGCGCCCGACGATCCGGACCCCGGGCGGCAGGGCGTCGGCCGGAGGCATCGGCATGCGCGGCATCCCGACGATCCACAGCTCGGCGGGCGGATGCGCGCCGAAGCGCCGCCACGCGTCGAGCAGGACGTCAAGGCCCTTGTAGGGCCGCAGCAGGCCGGTCAGCGCCACCACCGGGACGCGCGGCCCGGGGTCGGTCAGCTCCGGCGGCAGCACCGGGCGCAGCGCCGAGAGATGCGTGAACGCGCCGTGCGGGATGACGGCGACGCGCGCCGGGTCGAGGCCGAGCTCGCCCGTCAGGCGCGCGCGGCCGTGCTCGGAGTGCACGACCACGCGGTCGGCGCGCTCGTAGAGGCGCCGCTGGGCCCGGAGCTGGCCGGCCCGCGGCTCGCGCGGCAGGACGTCGTGGGCGGTCAGCACCGTGGGGCGCATGCGCGGGAGCAGATGCCCGTCGATGGGCTGGACCGTGAGCCACTGGAAGTGCACGACGGCGGGGCCGTCGGGGCCGTCGGCCGCGGCGCGGTAGCCCAGCATGTCGGGCACGTGCTCGGCGAGCTTGGCCGCCAGCCGCACGCGCGAGCCCGGCCGTCCGACGCGTCCCGCGCGCCGGTAGAACCGCTCGTCGACCGCGTAGCCGTCGACCGGCGGGACGTCGCCGTAGGCGAAGCGGCTCGTGACGAGCGTCACGTCGGTGCCCGCGCGGGCCAGCGCGGCGGCGAGGGCGCGGTCGTAGGGCGGGGTGAACGCCGAGGGGTCGACGAGGTGCACGCGCACGGGACGGTGAACCTAGTGGGTCGCGCGGGAACGTCCGCGTGGCGGCCGGGCCGCCACGAGCCGGCCAGCGCAGCTGATGGGGGCGATAAGCAGGTGGCGTGGCCGGCGGCGAGCGCCGCGGGCACCATCGACAGCATGCCCGTCGACCCCGGCCTGTTTCTCGCGTTCGTCGCGGCGATCGTCCTGATCTGCGTCATCCCGGGCCCCGACATGCTCTTCGTGCTGGCCAACGGCATGCGCCACG
>JAWVGD010000215.1:0-7219 GCA_033855515.1 Baekduia sp. | reverse complement strand
GAGGAGCTCGAGCGCCGCCGCTTCCTGCGCTATCCGCCGTTCTCGACGCTGATCCGCATCGTGTGCGCCTCCGAGGCGCCCGCCGCCGCGCACGCCGCCGCGACGGCCGTCCACGCGCGACTGCCTGGCGCGCTCGGCCCCGCACCGCTGTTCCGGCTGCGCAACAAGGAGCGCAGCCAGGTCGTCGTCAAGGCCGCCGACCGCCGCGCGGCGATCGACCAGGTCGACGCCGCCGTGCGCGAGGTCAGCGGCGACAAGGCCCACAAGGCCGTGGCGTTCTCCGTGGACGTCGACCCCCAGTGAGCCGCGCGGCGGCCGGGCGATAGCCTCTCTGGCGTGGCCGAGCACCACGAAGAACTCGACGAGGCCCCTGAGCCTCCGACTCTCGATCCCGAGACCCTCGCACGGCGCCGCGCGGCGCTGGAGCACGTGCGCAAGTTCGGCGATCCGGTCCTTCGCACGGCCGCCCGCAAGGTGGCGCGGTTCGACGACGAGCTGCGCGACGAGATCGCGCGCATGGGCGTGCTCATGCACGACGCCTACGGCATCGGCCTGGCGGCCACGCAGGTCGGCATCCTGCACCGCGTGCTGGTCTACCGCGTGGAGTCCGACAGCCCCGTCAACGCGCTGATCAACCCCGAGATCGAGTGGTCCTCCAAGGACAAGGAGTGGGCCGAGGAAGGCTGCCTCAGCCTGCCGGCCGTCCATGTCGACGTCGAGCGCCCCGTGCACGTGCGCATCCGCGCCCAGGACGAGCAGGGCGAGGCGATCCTCGTCGAGGCCTCAGGCCTTGAGGCCCGCGTCATCCAGCACGAGATGGACCACCTCGACGGCATCCTGATCCTGGACCGCACCTCGCGCGACCAGCGCAAGGAGGCCATGCGCGCCATGCGCGTCGCGCTCGAGGCCGCCGAGGACGACGCCGCCTAGGCGGCCGCGGTCCCGTGGGCCTGGTCTACCTCGGCACGTCCGGCTTCGCGGCCGCGATCCTGACCGCGCTCGCCGACGGTCCGCACCGCCCCGGCCTCGTCGTCACCCGCCCCGACGCCAAGCAGGGCCGCGGCCGCAAGGTCGGGCCACCGCCGGTGGCGGTCGCCGCGCGCGAGCTCGGGATCGCCGTCGACCAGCCCGTGTCGGTCAACGACGACGAGGCCCGCGCCCGTATCGCCGAGGCCGCGGGGAAGGGCGAGGATGCCGCCGTCGTGCTGTGCGCCTTCGGCGCGCTGGTCAAGGAGCCGCTGCTCGGGGACTACGACATCCTCAACGTCCACCCGTCGCTGCTGCCGCGCTGGCGCGGCGCGGCGCCGCTGGAGCGGGCGATGATGGCCGGCGACGCCCAGACCGGCGTGTCGATCATGCGCCTCGTCGCCGAGCTCGACGCCGGGCCGGTCTACGCCCAGAAGGCCGAGCCGATCCTGCCCTCCGACGACTACGGGACCCTGTCACGGCGCTTGCAGGACGTCTCCGTCGAGCTGCTCACGCAGGTGCTCGACGAGCGTCCCGCGCCGGCGCCGCAGCCCGAGGACGGCGTGACCTACGCCGACAAGCTCACCGCCGACGACCGCACCCTGGACCTCACGCGGCCGCCGGAGGAGAACGTGCGGATCGTCCGGGCGCTGCACCCGCACATCGGCGCCCGGATCGCGCTGCCCGACGGCTCGTTCCTGGGCGTCGAGGAGGCCGGCATCGACCCCGACGGCGCCTTCGCGCCGGCGACGGTCCGGCCCGCCGGCGGGCGCCCCATGCCGTACGCCGACTATCTGCGCGGGCACTCGTCGATCCTGTGACGCGCGGCCCGGCGTCCTAGTCTGTAGCTCGTGCCTGCCAGCCCCGCCCGCCGCGCTGCGCTGAACGTCCTGCGCCGGGTCAACGAGCAGGGGGCCTACGCCGACCGTGCCCTGCACGGCGAGGCCCGCGACCTCGATGCGCGCGAGCGCGCGCTCGCCAAGCGCCTGGTGTTCGGGACCGTCCAGCGCCGCGGCACGCTCGACTGGATCATCGACGTCCACGTCCCCCGCCGGCTCGAGCCGCAGGTCCGGGCGGCGCTGCAGCTCGGGCTCTACCAGCTGCTCTACACCGACGTCGCGCCGCACGCGGCCGTGGCCGAGAGCGTCGAGCTCGCCAAGCCGAGCCCGGGGGCGAAGCTCGTCAACGCCGTCCTGCGCACGGTCCAGCGCGAGGGCGTCGACCTGCCCGCCGACGACACGCCCGCCGGCGCGGCCGTCCGCCACTCCCATCCCGAGTGGCTGGTCGCGCTGTGGTGGGAGTGGCTCGGCGCCGAGGAGACGCGCGCGCTGCTGGCCGCCGACAACGAGCCCGCCGAGCTGGCGCTGCGGATCAACCCGCTGGCCGGCATCGACGTCGACCTCCAGGGCCGCCGCGAGGACGACGCGCTCGTCGTCACCGGCGCCATGGACGTCCTGGCCCATCCGCTGTACGCGGCCGGGGCCATCACGCCGATGTCGCGCGCCTCGCAGCGGGTGGCCCGGACGGTCGACCCGCAACCCGGCGAGCGGATCCTCGACGTCTGCGCCGCGCCCGGTGGCAAGACGACGCATCTGGCCGCGCTCATGGGCGATCGGGGCGAGGTCGTCGCCGTCGAGCGCCACCCGCAGCGCGCCCAGGCGCTCATGGCCCAGGCCGAGCGCCTGCACGCGTCGTCGGTGCGGGTGCAGGTCGCCGACGCCAAGGACATCACTCCCGACCTGCTCGGCGGGAGGTTCGACCGCATCCTGGTCGACCCGCCGTGCAGCGGCCTGGGCACGCTGCGCACCCATCCCGACCTGCGCTGGCACGCGACCCCGGAGAGCATCGAGGGCCTGCGCGTCGAGCAGGAGGCGATCGTCACCGCGGCCCGCGGACTGCTGGCTCCCGGCGGCCGGCTCGTCTACTCGACGTGCACGCTGTCGCCGCGCGAGGAGATCGTCGACGGCACCACGATCCGAACGCTTCCGCACCGTGACGGGACCGACGGCTTCTATATTGCGGTCGCAGATGGCTGATCGCGGCGAAGAGCACGTGGACGAGCCACGGTCGCTGGGCCTGGAGTGCCCGGGCTGCGGCGAGCCGTGGCTGCGGCCGACGACGCTGCCCGGGCGCTACCGCTGCGTCTACTGCCTGCACCGGTTCGAGCTGCGCTCGGTCTGCCCCGACTGCGGTGAGCACGGCACGATCGTCCGGATGTCGTCGACGGCCACGACCGTCTGCAATCACTGCGGCGGGTCGATGCTCATCGAAGTCTAGGGCGAAGCCTCGCCCAGAGGGCTCGTCTCGCTGCGGGTGCTCGCCTGGCGGCTCGCACGCCGCGGCGGTGGATACTCTCAGCCCCTCGTGCCTGAGCCACGCATCGCCCCGAGCATCCTCGCGGCCAACTTCGCCCGACTCGGCGCCCAGGTCGCCGAGGTGGTCGACGCCGGCGCGCGCGTCATCCACGTCGACGTCATGGACGGCCACTTCGTGCCGCCGTTCTCGATGGGCCCGCAGGTGCTCAGCGCGCTGCGCGACCTCGACCTGCCGGACGTCACCTACGACGTGCACCTGATGGTGGAGAGCCCTGAGCGCCACCTCGCCGACTTCGCGAAGGCCGGTGCCCACAACATCACCGTGCACGCCGAGGCGACGCCGCACCTCAACTACGCGGTGCAGAAGATCCGGGAGCTCGGCTGCACCGCCGGGGTGGCGATCTGCCCGTCGACGCCTCTGGACGTCTTCCTCGAACTGGACGTCGACCTCGCGCTCTGCATGACCGTCAACCCGGGCTGGGGCGGACAGGCCTTCCTCCCGTCCTCGCCGCACAAGATCGCGCGCCTGCGCGCGCTGCTCGGACGCGGGCCCGAGCTGGAGGTCGACGGCGGGATCGACGCCGAGACCGCGGGCGCGGCCGCTTCGGCCGGCGCCTCGCTCTTCGTCGCGGGCAGCGCCGTGTTCGGCGCGCCGGATCCGGGCGCCGCGTATCGAGCGATCGCGGCTGCGGCGGGGTGTAGCCACCCGTAGATACTCGGCCCCATGTGGGGCCGATGATGGAAGCAGCCCGTGAGCACGAAGGTTCTCATCGTCGACGACCACCCGACCTTTCGGTCGACTGCCCGCCTCCTGCTGGAGAGCGAGGGGTTCGACGTGATCGGGGAGGCACCCGACGGCCTGAGCGCCATCGCTGCGGCAGGGGAGCTCCACCCCGACCTGGTGTTGCTGGACGTCAACCTCCCGGACCTCGACGGCTTCGACGTCGCCGCGCGCATCACCAGCGTGCTCGGCGCCCCCGCCGTGGTCCTGACGTCCAGTCGCGACAGCTCGGACTTCGGACCCCTCGTGCACCGCAGCGGTGCGCGCGGGTTCATCCCGAAGGGTGAGCTCTCCGGTGCCGCGCTTGCGGAGCTCATCAGGTGAGTTCGCTGCGGGCCGCGCTTCTGGCGCTGTTCGCGGCCGCCATCGCGCTGGCGGTGGTGATGGTCACGCTCGTGGTCAACTCCGATCACGAGGACGCCAAGGCGGTCACGGCGGTCCTCGGGCCGTTCATCGGCCTGAGCTTCTGCGGCACCGGCGCATTCGCCTGGTACCGCCGGCCGCACAACCGCTTCGGCGCGCTCATGATGGCGGTCGGCTTCGCCTGGTTCCTCTCGGGCCTGACCCAGTCCGACACCGCGTGGGTCTACACGCTGGGCACCTACGTCGCGCCGCTGTACCTCGTCCTCGTCGGCCAGATGCTGCTGTCGTTCCCGTCCGGGCGGCTGGAGGGGACGGCGGCGCGGACGCTGATCGCCCTCGCCTACCTGGACCTGATCCTCGTCCTGCTCCCGTTCTACCTGTTGGGCGGCCAGATCGACGGGCCCACCAACGCGCCGCAGAACGCGTGGGGGATCGTCGACTCGCCCGACGGCGCGCAGGTGTTCCAGTCGGTGTCGCAGTTCGTCGCCTTCGTCCTCATCATCTGGCTGGCGCTGCTGCTGTACCGCAAGCGCCGCGACGCGTCGGCGCCACAGCGGCGGGCCATGGCGCCGGTGCTGTGGACCGGCCTGGTGTTCATGGTCACGCTCGGCTTCGCGGTGATCCAGGACCTCTTCTCCGGCGGCAGCGCGGTCGTCTCGGGGCCGAGCCTGGTGTCGCTGGTGGCGTTCGCGGGCTTGCCCTGGGCGTTCGTCATCGGCCTGCTGCGCAGCCGCTACAGCCGGGCCGGCGCCGTCGGCGACCTCGTCGAGCGCCTCAACGCCCAGGGCATCGAGGGCGAGTCGCTGCGCGACGCGCTGGCCGACGCCCTCGGCGACCGGTCGCTGGCGCTGGCGTTCTGGTCGCGCGGCTCGGAGCGCTACGTCGACGCGCACGGACAGCCCGTCGACCTGCCGCCCGCCACGTCCCGCTCGCGAGCGGTGACCGAGATCGAGCGGGAGGCCGTCCCGGTCGCCGCCATCGTCCACGACGCCGCGCTGCTCGACGAGCCCGGCCTGGTGCGCGCCGCGGGCGCGGCCGCCGCGCTGGCGCTGGAGAACGAGCGCCTGGAGGCCGAGCTCAAGGCGCGCGTAGCGGAGCTGCAGGTGTCGCGGGCCAAGGTCATCGAGGTCGGCATGGCCGAGCGGCGCGCGCTGGAGCGCAACCTCCACGACGGCGCCCAGCAGCGCCTCGTCGCCCTGTCGCTGCAGCTCGGCCTCGCCAAGACCAAGCTGCGCAGCGACCCCGACGTCGCCGAGCGCATCCTGGACGGCGCGCGCTCCGAGCTGGCCAGCGCGCTGGAGGAGCTGCGGGAGCTGGCGCGCGGCATCCACCCGGCCATCCTCACCGATCGCGGGCTCGCCCCGGCGCTCGAGGCGCTCGCCGGCCGGGCGCCCGTCCCGGTCGAGGTCGAGGCCGTCCCCGACAGCCGGATGCCGATGCCCGTGGAGGCGGTCGCGTACTTCGTCGTGGCCGAATCGCTGACGAACATGGCCAAGTACGCCGACGCCGAATATGCGACCGTCCGGGTTCTCAGGGAGAATGGCTACGCAGTGGTGGAGATCGAGGACAACGGGATCGGCGGCGCGGACCCTTCCGCGGGCTCCGGCCTGCGCGGATTGGCCGACCGGCTGGCCGCCCTCGACGGCAGGCTTGAGGTCGACTCCCCTCCGGGAGTCGGCACGACCGTGAGGGCGAGGATCCCGTGCGCGTAGTGCTGGCTGATGATTCCGTGCTGCTCCGCGAAGGACTCGCGGCGCTGCTCGAAGGCAAGGACTTCGACGTGGTCGCCCAGTCGGGCGACGCCGAGGACCTTCTGCGCAAGGTCGGGGCCCACAAGCCCGACGTGGCGATCGTGGACGTCCGCATGCCGCCGACGCACACCGACGAGGGCCTGAAGGCCGCGCTGGAGATCCGCTCGCGCTTCCCGGACACGGGCGTGCTCGTGCTCAGCGCCTACGTCGAGGAGACCTCGGCGCTGGAGCTCCTCGCCGACGACGCGGCGGGCATCGGCTACCTGCTCAAGGACCGCGTCAGCGACGTCGATCGCTTCACGGAGGCCGTCCGGCGTGTGGGGGACGGCGGCAGCGCGCTCGACCCCGAGGTCGTCTCGCGGCTGCTGGGCCGGCGCCGGCGCGAGGACCCGCTGGAGGCGCTGTCGCCGCGCGAGCGCGAGGTGCTCGGCCTGATGGCCGAGGGCCGCTCCAACCACGCGATCGCCGACGCGCTGGTCGTCACCGAGCGGGCGGTCGAGAAGCACGTGACGAGCATCTTCACGAAGCTCACGCTGCCGCCCACGGTGGAGGACCACCGCCGCGTGCTTGCGGTGCTGGCGTACCTGCAGGCCTGAGCGGAGGGCCCGCGGCGTTCGGCGCGCCGAACGCCGTGAGGCGAGTTGTAGGCCTTGGGGAACGTCATGGTCGTCCCCATGACATCCCCTAGGGGCCAAGCGGGGGATACCCGTACCCAAGCCTTCGCGTGAGGCTGGGAGTCTGCTGCGCATGACCTCCATCGCCTCCGCGCAGGATCTCCGCCGCACCTACGGCGAGGGCGGCGCCGCCGTCACAGCGCTGGACGGCGTCACCGTCGACTTCCCCGCCGGGGCCTTCACGGCCATCATGGGTCCCTCGGGCTCCGGCAAGTCGACGCTGATGCACCTCCTCGCCGGGTTGGACCGCCCGACCGCCGGCAGCGTCCTCCTGGACGGTGTCGAGCTCACCTCGCTCAACGACGATGACCTGACGCAGTTGCGCCGCGACCGCGTCGGGTTCATCTTCCAGGCCTTCAACCTGCTGCC
>JAWVGD010000214.1:0-6963 GCA_033855515.1 Baekduia sp. | reverse complement strand
TCGGTGCCCGACGCCGAGACGAGGATGCCCGTCAGGATCGGGCGGGTCTCGTCGCGCGACGCGGACCGCGCCACCATCCCGATGGTCTCGACGAAGGCCGCGGCGGGGACCGACACCACGGTGTCGCCACCGGTCTCCGGCAGCGGCGGGAAGTCCTCGGCGCGCAGCGTACGCAGGTGGAACTTCGCCGAGCCGGCGATGACCTCGACGTCCTGCTGCTCGGGCCGCAGCTCGAGCTCGACGCGGTCGGCGTTCTTCGGGAGGCTGCGGGCCACGTCCAGGAGCAGCCGCGCCGGGAGCACGACGGTGCCCTCGCGCGCCACCTCGGCGGCCAGCGGGACGCGGAGGGCGATCTCCATGTCGGTGGCGCGCAGCTCGACGCCTCCGGAGGTCGCCGCCACCTGGACGCCCGACAACGCCTGGACGGCGCTGCGCGTGGACGCGACACGGGACACGGATTGGAGCTGGGCGAGCAGTTCAGCGCTCGACGTCGAAAGCTTCACGATGGAGACCTCAAGAGAGATTCAGGAGTCATCAGTCCTGTTGATGTGTGGACAGGTACGAAGATGACCGGACGTAGCGGGGATTTCACGCACACGAGCCGACGGAGTCTGTCAACAGCGTCGGTCAAACCGTCGTGCCGGCCTCGGGGTCGGTCAAGCGCGCGGTGATCCGAGCCACCGCGTCATAGGCCTCCGGGTCGGTTCCGATGCGATCGGCGGCACGTTTGCACGCGTGCACGACGGTGGAGTGGTCGCGGCCGCCGAAGCTCGCGCCGATGGCGGGCAGCGTGGCGTGCGTGTGCTCGCGAGCGAGGTACATGGCGACCTGGCGCGGCCAGGTCACACGGGCGGCGCGGCTGGGCGACAGGAGCTCCTCACGCGTGAGCCCGAAGGCCTCGGCGGTGATCTCCTGGATGCGCTCGACCGTCGGCGGCCCGGCCGCGGCGTTCTTGACCGCGCGGCCGTAGAGCTGGGTGAGGACTTGGTCGGCGAGGTCGCGGTCGATCGGCGCGTCGGTCAGGGAGGCATAGGCGACCACGCGGATGAGCGCCGCCTCCAGGCCGCGGACGTTGTCGGTCACGCGGTCGGCGATGAGCTCGAGGACGCCGTCGCCGTCCAGCGCGATCCCGTCGTGGTGCGCGCGCTTGCGCAGCACCGTGAGGCGCGTCGCCGGGTCGGGCCCCTGGATGTCGACCAGGAGCCCGGACTCGAAGCGCTGGCGCAGGCGCTCGCCGAGGGCGGCCATGTCGCGCGGCGGCCGGTCGGAGGTCAGCACGAGCTGGCTTCCGGTCTCGTGAAGCGCGTTGAAGGTGTGGAAGAACTCCTCCTCGGTCTTGACCTTGCTCTCGAGGAACTGCACGTCGTCGATGAGCAGGACGTCGTTGCGCCGATAGCGGTGCTTGAAGGCGTCGACGTCGCGGGCCTGGAGGGCGGCGAGGAACTCGTTGGTGAAGCGCTCGACGGTCGTGTAGCGGACGGCCAGCCCGCCGCCATAGGCGCGCACGTAGTTGCCGATGCTGTGCAGGAGGTGCGTCTTCCCGACGCCGGGCGGGCCGACGATGAACAGCGGGTTGTAGGCCTGACCAGGGAGCTCGGCCACCGCGAGCGCCGCGGCGTGGGCGAAGCGGTTGGCGTCGCCGATCACGAACTGCTCGAAGGTGAACTTCGGGTTCAGGCGGGCGTTGTCCTCGGAGAACAGCGCGTCGCGCGGGTCTTCGCCGGCGCCGGCGCCGGTGCTTCCGCGCCGTCCACGCCGCGACGACGCGGCACCCCCACCCGCGCCGGTGCGCGGCGTGGTGGCGGCACGACGGTCGTCCTCGGCGGCGCGGACCTCGATGCGCAGTGGGCTGTCGGCGCCGAACGCGTCGCGGGCGACCGCCTCCAGGGCCCCGGCGAAGCGCTGCTGCACCCAGGTGCAGACCTCGGCGGGCGCGAGGAGGATCACCAGATCGCCCTCGAGCCGGCCCCAGCGCAGCGGCTCGAGCCAGATGTCATACGTGGCCGGCGCCACCCTGCGTCGCAGCTCCGCTTGCAGGCGGGTCCAGATGGGGGCAGGGTCCGGCGTCACGGCAGGGCGGTGCAGCTCCTCGGGAGCGGTTCGGCGGATCTGGGAGAGGAGCCGGCGGGCGCGGGCTCCTGGACGGGGCGCGGCACCGGCGGCGAGAAACGTAGCAGGTGGATTCCGGCCGCCGGGACCGCTTCGCGTGTGGGTCGTCGCGACGTCGCAAATGCCGTCAAAAACGCGAAGCGGAGGCGTCTGTTCCTCGTGTGGACGGCTGTTAGCAGCTGTGGAGGACGGTGTGGAGCGTCCGTTTGGCGGCACGGGCCGCTAGACTGGCGCGCCGGTCTTTCGACCCCGACGGAGCAACGATCTTTCATGAAGCGCACCTATCAGCCCAAGCGTCGTAAGCGCGCCCGCGCCCACGGCTTCCGCAACCGCATGGCGACCCGCGCCGGTCGTCTCACGCTCAAGCGTCGCCGCGACAAGGGCCGCAAGCGGCTGACCGTCTAGGCGTGGACGCGCTTCCGCGCGTGAGCGGCAGCCCGAAACGGCCGAAGAAGGGCCGGCTGTCGCGCAGCGCGGAGTTCGAGCGCGTCTACCGGCAGGGCCGGTCGATCGGCAACCGCCACCTGGTCCTCTACGTGTTCCCGCGCGGGACGGCGTCCACCGCGCCTCCCGAGCTGTCGGCCGGCCCGCGCCTCGGCCTGTCGGTGTCGCGCAAGGTCGGCGGCGCCGTCGAGCGCAATCGGGTCAAGCGCCTCCTGCGTGAGGCGTTCGTCACCGAAGGCCAGCGGCTTCCTCCGGACTCCGACGCGGTCGTCGTCGCGCGCCCCGAGGCCCGCGAGTTGGCCGAGCGCGAAGGGCTCGAAGGCATGCGCACCGCGCTGGGCGAGCTCATCGGCCGATCCGTGGGCGAACGCTCCGGCGGCTCGTCGTCGTGAGCTGGGCGCGACGCGTCGCGGTCGCGCCGATCATCGCCTACCAGCGCGTCATCTCCCCGCTGTTCCCGCGGCGGTGCAAGTACGAGCCCACCTGCTCGGCCTACGCCGCGCAGGCCATCGGGCGGTTCGGCATACTCCGGGGCCTCATCCTGGCCGGGTGGAGGTTGTTGCGTTGCAACCCTTGGAGCCACGGAGGCTTCGACCCCGTGGACGACCAGCGTCTCTTCCGTCCGCCGTCCTCCCCCGCCCGGCCCCCGCACGCCTGAGCCATGGTCCCCATCACCGCCAACATCCTCCAGCCGCTCGTCGATGTCTTCGAGACGGTCCTCAAGTTCTTCCACGACAGCATCGGCGCAAGCTGGGGCCTGTCGATCATCCTGCTGACGGTGGTCGTCCGCGCGGCACTGCTGCCGCTGGCCGTCAAGCAGTTCCGCTCGATGCAGGCGCTGCAGCGCATCGCGCCGCACCTGAAGGTCCTGCAGGAGAAGTACAAGGACGACAAGCAGCGTCTCCAGCAGGAGACGATGAAGTTCTACCAGCAGCACAAGGTCAACCCGTTCGCCTCGTGCCTCCCGCTCGTCGCGCAGCTGCCGGTGTTCCTGTCGTTGTTCTACATGCTGCGCAAGGACCTGCGGTACGACATCTGCCCGACGATCAACACGGCCGCGGTGTCGACCCCGAAGCCGTGCGGGGCCACGGACGCGTCGCAGTTCTGGTTCATCCACGACATCACCGACAAGGCCACGGGCAGCGTCCTGGTCATCCTGCTGGTGCTCTACGTCGGGTCGCAGCTGGTCTCGAGCCTGCTGATGATGACCGCGACGGCTGACAAGAACCAGAAGATGATCATGCTGGTCCTGCCGTTCCTGTTCGTGGGCTTCGTCTTCCGCTTCCCGGCCGGCCTGCTGCTCTACTGGATCACCACGAACATCTGGACCATCGGGCAGCAGCAGTTCCTGCGCCGCGTCGTCGGCAAGGGCACGAGCGGCGCGACCCTCCCGGAGCTTCCGGAGGGCGCCGTCGCCGCCAGTGGCTCGGGTGGCGGTGGCCTGATGGCCCGGCTGTCGGCCGCCGCCGGCGGTGCCGGCGGTGGCGCGACCGAGCCGGCCACCGCGACCAAGGAGAAGGGCGGAACGCGCGTGACCAAGGCGCCTCCGCCGCCTCCCAAGGCCCGCAAGCGCAAGCGATCCGGACGGCGGCGCTAGCGATGGCGACGCAGCGGACGCAGGAGGAGATCCTCCAGGATCTCCTCGAGCACCTGGTCGAGGGTCTCGGGCTGGACGCCACGGTCGAGATCGAGTCCAACGACGAGGCGCTCATCGGCACGCTCCGCGGTGAGGAGCTGGGGATCTTCATCGGCCGTCACGGCCAGACGATCGACGCGGTGCAGCACCTGGCGCAACGCATCCTGCTGGCCGACCCGGAGATCGAGCGCCGCCGGATCGTCGTCGACGCTGAGGGTTACCGGGCCCGTCGCCGCGAAGCGCTGGAGAAGCAGGCCGACCAGGCCGCGATCGAGGCGGAGAAGTTCGGCCGCCCCATCGCCTTGGACGCGATGACCGCCAGCGAGCGCAAGCACGTGCATGAGTACCTGCGCGAGCGCGGTGGCGTCGACACCCACAGCGAGGGCGACGAGCCCGAGCGCCACCTCGTGGTGTCGCCGCTTCCCTCCTGAGGCGCTGAGAAGGTCCCGCGGTTCCGCGACGCTCGCCGATTCGGTGGGCGTTCTGCGTTGAGGCGGCAGGGTGTTCCACGTGAAACGGCGGCGGGACCGTGCTCGCGCGGGCCGCGCCGGCGGCGGCAGGGTGACACGCCGCGGGGACCATGTTCGGCCCGCCGCGCCGCCGCCGGGTGTTCCACGTGAAACGCCAGCAGTCCGGCTTCCGTGGCGGCCCGGTGATGGCTGCGTTCCCACGGGACGCCTCCGGCTCGCGGCGCTGCGATTGCCGCGTTTCACGTGAAGCGCGCATGGCCTGGAGCTTTTCGGCGGGCGCGGAACGTGACCCGGCGCGGCACGCACTGGGGCCGCCGGGCGCCTGCGGCCAACGTGGTGACCTCGCCCCGTGGGGGTGGACGCCCGTCAGCCGGCCAGCGCGACACGGGTGTTCCACGTGAAACGGTCGCGGCGCGCGACCGGAGGAGGTCACCACGTGGTGTTTCACGTGGAACGCGCCGCAGCGCCTGCGAGGCGATCGCGACTGAACAGCCACCACGCGCGGGACCGGCCCGTCTCGGCGTAGTGGATCGCCGACGCGAAGACGTCCCGGCTGCAGATGTCGTGAACGCCCTCGGTCGCACGCAGGCGCTCGAAGAGGAGGTCGGGGTCCTGGCCCCGGAGAGCATCGATCGCGGCGATCCCGATGCGCTGCAGATCGGCGGCCGTCTTGGGTCCCACGTGCGGGACCTGGGTCAACTCGGAAGGCATCGGACAAGGATGCCCGAGGCCGACGTCGAGGTCTTGGACGAATCGGTCGCTCTACGCTGCGCGACGTGTCCTCCGTCGAGCAGCGCCTGAACAAGCTCTCCGAACGCTGGTCGCTGCCGGAAGGGTCGGTGTCGAAGCTCGCGCTGCTCTTGGACATGGTCCAGGCCGAGCAGTCCTCGATCACGGCCGTCCGGCAGCCGAAGGCCGGCGTCGACCTGCACATCGCCGATTCGCTGACGGGACTCGACGTGCCGGCCGTCCAGGCCGCGACGCGGATCGCCGACATCGGGAGCGGCGGCGGCTTCCCAGGCCTGGTCCTGGCTGTGGCGCGGCCGGAGGCGCAGCTCACGCTCGTCGACAGCGTCGGCAAGAAGACGGAGTTCCTGCGCCGCGCCGTCGATGCACTTGAGCTCGGCAACGTCGACGTCGTGACCGCCCGGGCCGAGGAGTGGCCGGCCGGATCGGGCGCCCAGGATGTCGTCACGGCACGCGCCCTCGCGTCCCTGGCGGTGCTGACCGAATACGCGGCGCCGTTGCTGAAAGAAGGAGGATCGCTCGTAGCGTGGAAAGGACACCTGGATCCGTCCGAGCAGGCTGCTGGTATGGCTGCCGCGGAGATCCTTGGCCTGGAGGCGCTCGATCCCCTGCCCGTCGAGCCCTTCCGCGGAGCCGACGCACGGCACCTCTACGTCTACTTGAAGGTGCGGCCTACGCCATCCCGCTTCCCGCGGCGCGCAGGAATGGCCCGCAAACGACCACTTCAAGCCTCAAGCTGAGCGTCAGATGATCGGTTCGGTGCCGAATCCGAACCGCCGTCCGACCGCCTGCGCCGCTACCGTGAGCGCCGAATGGGCACCGTCTACGCGATCGCGAATCAGAAGGGCGGAGTCGGCAAGACGACCACCGCCGTGAACGTCGCGGCGTGCATCGCCGAGGCCGGCTACGACACGCTCCTGGTGGACATCGACCCGCAGGCCAACGCGACGGTCGGCCTCGGGGTCGCCAAGGACCTGGTGCCGAACGTCTACGACGTCCTCGCGGGCGACGCCACGGCTGAGGAGGCGCTGGCGCCCACGGCCATCGAGCGCTTGTTCGTGTTGCCGTCGTCGCCCGATCTCGCCGGCGCCAACGTCGAGTTGCCGCGCCAGCCGGGCTCCGAGGGACGCCTGCGCGATGCGCTCGTGGGCGTCCGCGAGCGCTTCGCGTTCATCCTGCTGGACTGCCCGCCGTCGCTCGGCCCGCTCACCGTCAACGCCCTGGTCGCCGCCGACCGCGTGATCGTCCCGGTCCAGACGGAGTACTTCGCGCTCGAGGGCCTCGCCGGCCTGCTGGACACGCTGGCCCTGATCCAGCGCGAGCTCAACCCGCGGCTCACCGTCGCCGGGATGCTCCTGACGATGCACGACGGCCGAACGCGCCTGGCGCGCGATGTCGAGCGCGAGGTGCGTGAGCACTTCCCGGAGCTGGTCTTCGACACGGTCATCCCGCGCAACGTGCGCATCGGGGAGGCCCCGAGCTATGGGCGCCCGGTGATCCACCACGACCCGCACTGCGTGGGCTCCGACGCGTACTTCGAGCTCGCCAAGGAGGTCG
>JAWVGD010000213.1:0-6196 GCA_033855515.1 Baekduia sp. | reverse complement strand
GAGCACCAGCCGTCGGCGTGCGTCTTGGTCAGGACCGGCGCCACGGCGCCGGGCGCAGGCTCGTCGAAGTTGCGGCGGCGACCCTCGAACGGGCGCCAGCCGAAGTTCGCGCCGCGCCCCCGGCCCTTGCGCACGAAGTCGATCTCCTCCACCAGGTCCTGGCCGACGTCGCCGATGACGAGGTCGTCGGTCACGCGATCGAAGCTGAACCGCCACGGGTTGCGCAGTCCGTAGGCGTAGATCTCGGGACGGGCGCCGGCGCGGCCGGCGAACGGGTTCGACGACGGCGCGGTGAACGGCCGCCCGTTGCGAGCGCGCGGATCGATCCGGAGGATCTTGCCGAGCGGCGAGGCGAGGTCCTGCGCGTTGCCGCGGGGGCCGTGTTGGTCGTTGGCGCCGCCGCCGTCGCCCGTGCCCACGTAGAGCAGACCGTCGGGGCCGAACACCAGCTGACCGCCGTTGTGATTGGGCTCCGGGTCGTCGTGCACGAAGACGGTCCGGGCGCTGCTGGGGTCCGCCCGGTCGGCGGTCGCGCGGCGGTATTCGACGAGGTGCTCCCGCGCGTCGGTGCCCGTGTAATAGACGTAGAACAAGCCCGAGGACGCGTAGTCGGGCGCGAAGGCGAGGCCGAGCAGGCCCTGCTCGCCGCCGGCGAGGACCCGCGGGCGCAGATCGAGAAACGGCCTCGCCAGCGTTCGGCCGCCGCGGACGACCGTGATGCGACCGGTCTGCCCGACGACGAAGATGCGACGCCGGTCGGTCGGCGGCGCGGTGACGTACAGCGGCTGGTCGAACGTGCCGACCTTGACGAGGCGCACGCCGCGACGGGCGGCGGTGGCGGCCGGTGGCGAGGGCGTGGCCGCGGTGGTCGTGCGGTCCGCCGGGGCGGTCGGGGTCGCGGCCGTGGCGGTGGGGCCCACCGTGGCCCCCGTCGAAGCGGGCCGGGCGCCGGCCCGGTCCTGACTGGCGCCGCCGCACGCCAGCAGCATGGCGGCGGCGAGCAGGGCCGCCGGGAACGGGATGCGACCGACCGGCACGCTGGCAGGATGGCAAGGTCGCGTCCCGCGACGCGCCGCGCGCCCGATCGGAGCAGGTGAACGGGCGCCGCGCCTCCCCCGTACGGGGAGGTTCCATGCACGAATCATGCGTTGTGTGTGGCGTATCACGCAGTGGCGGCCCAGGCGTTACAACCGTCTGGCAGGACGGTTTCCGCGCACGCGCGCCTCGAATCCTCTCCCCACCGTCCTCCTCGCCTCATGCCTTCCCCCGCTCCGGCGGCCCGCCGTGTCGTGCGCCGCCTCGCCTTTGCCCGTCTCATCTCGCTCGCCGGCACCGACGCGTCCGCTGTCGCGATCAGCTTCGGCCTGTACGCCTCGACCGGATCGGTCGGATGGCTGTCGGCGTCGCTGCTCGTGATGTTCGGGCTCGGCAGCGTTGCCGCGCCGCTCGGCGGCGCGCTGGTCGACCGCTACGACCGCCTGCGCCTCATGCTCGGCGCCGACCTCGCCGCCGTCTCCGTCTTCACCGCGATGGCGTTCGTCCACGCGCCCGGGCTGCTGCTGGCCCTGTGCGCGCTCGCCACGCTGGCCGGCAACGTCCACGGCCCGGCGGCCGCCGCCGCGATCCCGGCCGTTGCCGGCGAGGAGCACCTCTCCTGGGCCAACGGCCTCCTGGCGACCGGCGGGAACGTCGGCAAGACCGCGGGCCGGCTCGGCGGCGGGCTGCTCGTGGCGGCCGTCGGCTCGAGCGCCGTGTTCGCGCTGGACGCCGTGACGTTCCTCCTCTCGGCGGGGCTGATCTGGTCCGTTCGCGCCACCGTGGCGGCGCCGCTGCGCGCGGCGGCATCGGCGCGCGTGCAGCGCGGAGGGCGCGAGGGCTGGACGACGCTCCTGTCGGATCCGACGCTGCGCCTGGTGATCGGATCGTCGTGCCTGGCGACGCTCATGACGAGCTTCACGATGACCGCCGAGGCGCCCCTGGCGACCGCGTTCGGCGCAGGCCCGGCCGGCCTCGGCGCGCTGGCCGCTAGCTGGTCGCTGGGCATGATCGGCGGCTCGGCCGCCGCCGCCCGCATCCTGCACCGCGACAACGAGCCCGAGGGCCTGTTCGCCGGGCGGCTGCTGATGGGCGCCGGGATCGCCGCGGTGGCGCTGACGCCGATCTTCTGGCCGGCGCTGCTCTGCTACGTCCTCGGCGGCGCCGCCGGCGGGTTCCTGCTGGTGGCCTCGACCTCGATGATCCAGCGCTCCGCGTCCGACGCCACCCGCGGCCGGGCGCTGGCCAGCGCCGAGGGGGCCAAGACCGCCGCCTTCGGCGCCGGCGTGATGGCCGCCGGGCTCGTCGTCGGGACCATCGGCCCGCAGATCACCTACGCGCTGGTGGGCATGGGCGTCGTCGCCAGCGCGCTGCCGCTCGCGCGGCTCGTGCAGTTGCGGCGCGCCGAGGGCACGGCGGCGCCGGCGGCCGGCCCGGGCCTCGCCACCGCCTGACCCAGGCGCCGGGCGGCCGGCCCCCGGACGCGCCGGAGCGCCGGCGCGCGAGAATGTCGGCGTGTCCTCCGTCGCCGAGTCCTCCGTCGCCGCGCGCGCCGTGCGCATCGCGCTGCAGGGCGACGTGCCGGCCGCGCACGCGGGGCTGCTCGTGCGCGACGACGAGCGACCGTTCGCGCTGGTCGGCCGGTGGGCAGGCGCGGCGGCGATCGCCGGCAGCGCGCCGCTGCGGGTCGCCGACGCCGCCGAGGACCCCTTTGCGCTCCTGGACGAGCAGCCGCTCGTCACCGGCGCACCGGAGGGCTTCGTGGGCGGTGGGTGGTTCGGGATGCTGGGCTACGGCCTCGGCCGCCGGCTGGAGGCGCTGCATCCGCCGCCGCCCGCGCCGCGCGCCGAGCGGCTTCCCGGCGCGGTCCTCGCGTTCCACGACCACGTCCTGCGCCTCGATCGCGACGGGCGCTGGTGGTTCGAGGCGCTGTGGACAGACGCCCGCGCCGCGGCGCTGGAGGCTCGGCTCCAGACGCTGCGCGACCGCGTGGCCGTCGGGGTCGACGGCCCCCGGAGCGTGGTCACCGGAACCTGGCGGGCCACGCCGAGTCCGGGTGGGCACGCGCTGGCGGTGGCCGCCTGTCGCGAGCGCATCGCGGCCGGCGACCTGTTCCAGGCCAACCTGGCGCTGCGCCTGCGCGCCATGCTGGAAGAGGGTGACGCCGTCGACCTCTTCGCGCGCGGCGCCGGCGTCCTGAGCCCCGACCGCGCAGCGTGGCTCAGCGGCCCGTGGGGCGCGATCGCGAGCCTCTCCCCCGAGCTCTTCGTGGCCCGCAGCGGCGACCGCGTCCGCACCGCGCCGATCAAGGGCACGCGGCCGCGGCCGGCCGATCCCGCGGCGGCCGAGGCCGAGCGCGCCGCGCTCGCCTCCGCGCCCAAGGACCGCGCGGAGAACGTGATGATCGTCGACCTCATGCGCAACGACCTGGGGCGCATCAGCGTCCCCGGCACCGTGACCGTGACCGCGCTGGCCGAGGTGCGGCCCCATGCCGGCGTGTGGCATCTCGTCTCCGAGGTCGAGGCTCGCCGCCGCGCCGGGGTCGGCGACGGTGCCCTGGTGGCCGCCCTGTTTCCGCCGGGGTCGGTGACGGGCGCGCCGAAGCTCGCGGCCATGGACGTCATCAGCGAGCTGGAGAGCGTCGAGCGTCAGGCATTCTGCGGTGCGATCGGCTTCGCGAGTCCCGCCGCGGGGCTGGAGCTCAGCGTCGCGATCCGCACGTTCGAAGTGCGCGACGGCGAGGCCTGGCTCGACGTCGGCGGTGGCGTGGTCGCCGACTCCGATCCCGGTGCCGAGGCGGCCGAGGCGCTGGCGAAGGCGCGGCCGCTGCTGGCGGCGATCGGCGCGCGGCTGGAGGGGGCCGCCGTGGCGGGTCGCGCGGGCACCGGGCCTCCGGGGGACGCCCCGCCGCAGCCACAGCCGGGCGCCGTCGCGCCGGTGCCGCTGCGCCTCGGGTCACGGCCCGCGCCGCGGCCCGACGCCGCCCGCGGCGTCTTCGAGACCGTGCTCGTCCTCGACGGCGTCGCCGTGGCGGCCGACGCCCACCTGGCGCGCCTCGCCGCCTCGGCGCGGCAGCTGTACGGCGTGGAGCTGCCGGCCGCGCTGCCGGCGCTGGTGCGCCACGCCGCGCTGGAGCAGGGCGGCCCGTGCCGGATCAGGGTGCTGCTCGGCGCCGGCGGCGACGTGACCCTGGAGGCGGCACCGCTCCCGCCGCCCGGCGCCCCGGCCACCCTGGAGCCGGTGACCGTTCCGGGCGGCCTCGGCGAGCACAAGTGGCGCGACCGGCGGCTCATCGACGCGCTGGAGGCGGCGGTCGCGCCCGCGGTGCCCCTCCTCGTCGACCTGGAAGGCTTCGAACAGGAGACCACGCGCGCCAACGTCCTGGCCGTGGTCGGCGACACGCTGGTCACACCGCCGCTGGACGGCCGGATCCTGCCCGGGGTCACGCGCGCCCGGGCGCTCGCCGCGGCCACCGAGCTCCAACTGACGCTCGACGAGCGCCCCCTCCCCCTCGCCGAGCTCCTCGCGGCCGGCGCCGTCGTCACCTCCGGCGCCCTGCGCGGCCTCGAATCCGTGGCTCGGATCGGCCGCCGCGCCCTTCCGGCGCCCGATGACCGCATGCGGACACTCATGCAGCAGTTCACACCGTTGCGGTGGTGACGCCGCGGCGTGGGTCGCCGACCATCCGCCCGCGGCCACGGTCTGGTGCCCCTTGTCAGTTCGTGGCCGCAGCTCTTCCTCGGGGACACCCTGGCGCGGCGCGGATCGCCGCGCCAGGCCCCGGGGACCCGGCGGGGCCCTCAGAACGCCGAGGCGAGCGCGAACGGGAACACCGGCCCGGCGCCCTTCTGGCGCAGCTGCCCGGCGATCATCGCCAAGGTCCAACCGCTGAAGCGGAGGTCGTCGACGAGCAGCACCGGCTCGGCACGTGGCGTGCCGGCCACCGCGAACGCCCCGCGGACGTTGGCCACCTGCTGGACGGCATTGGCCATCTCGCGCTGCGGCGGGCGGTCGGTGACGCGCTGCAGGACCGCGCCGAAGGGCAGCCCCAGCGCCGCCGCCAGCCGGGCCGCGAAGTCCGGCACGAGCTCGCCCGAGCGCAGCGACGGCACCGCGGTCACCCAACCCAGCGGAACGCCCCAGCCACGAACCGCATCGGCCGCGGCCGCGACGAGCTCGTCGTCGAAGCGGCCGCCGGCGCGGCCGCGCTGCACGGCCGGATCCCAGCCTCCGTCGCCGATCCGGGCCAGCGCGCGGCCCTCCTCGCCCCGGACGTGCTCGGGGATCTTCTTCATCCGGCCGTCGCCGTCGGGCGCCATCTTCTTGACCTCCAGCACGACCGGCCGCGAGCGCAGGTGCAGCGCGGCGTCGCGGACGGCGGTCTCGTCCAGCGGCCCGTCGAACCGAGGCCCCGCGCAGACCGAGCAGCGCCCGCAGTCCTGAGGGTCGGGGTCATCGAGCTCCTCCTGCAGCGCTCGCATGAGGCAGCGCCCGTCGGTCCCGAAGGCCGCCATCGCCGTCTGCTCGCGGCGGCGCAGCTCGGTGATACGGCCGTAACGCTCGGCGTCGTAGCTCCAGGTCGCGCCGGGGTGCGCGAGCCAGCGCGACCCGTTGCGGTCCACGGCGCCCTCGACGTCCAACACCTTCAACAAGCCTTCGATCCGCCCGCGGCCGAGGTTGACCTGCGCCATCAGCTCCTGGGTCATGGCGCCGTCGTTGCCGACCGCCTCCAGATGCTCCAGGACGCGATCGACGACCTCCCGGCGCGGGAACGCCTGCTCGATGAAGAAGTCCTGGATGCGCCGGTCCTCGGCGCCGCGCAGCAGCACGACCTCGGCGCGGTCGATCCCGCGCCCCGCACGGCCGACCTGCTGGTAATAGGAGATGACCGAGCCGGGCGCCTGGTAGTGCACCACGAACCCGAGATCGGGCTTGTCATAGCCCATGCCCAGCGCGCTGGTCGCCACCACCGCCTTGAGCTCGTTGCGCAGCAGCCGGTCTTCCACGGCGACCCGGCGCTCGGTGTCGACCTCTCCGCTGTAGGCCTCCGCCGCGATCCCCTGCTTGGTCAGCCACGTCGCCACGAGGTCGGCGTCGCGCTTGGTGAGGGTGTAGACGATGCCCGAGCCCGGCAGCTCGGGCAGCCGCTGCGCCAGCCACG
>JAWVGD010000212.1:0-3544 GCA_033855515.1 Baekduia sp. | reverse complement strand
GAGGTGCACCTCACGCCGATCGAGCTGCGGCTGCTGGAGACGCTGGCCCGCAACCGCGGCCGGCTGATGACCCACCGCTCGCTGCTGGTCGAGGTGTGGGGCCCGGAGTACGCCGACGACGTGACCGTGCTGCGCGGCCACATCGCCAACCTGCGCCGCAAGATCGAGCCCGCCGACGGGCATCGCTACATCCGCACGGACCCGGGCATCGGGTACCGGTTCGCGGCCTAGCGCCGGTCGCTCGCAGCACCAGTACGCACTCGTCCCACCTGTACGGGATCTGTACGCGAGGGGGCGCCTTCGCCACCCAGCCTGCACGGGCCTACGCCCAAGATGTCGGGCATGGACCTTCTTGCTGTCGCCCTCATCGTCGCGGTCTTCGCGTCGCTGATCGGGTTCGTCGAGCTGCTGGACCGCGTGTGAGCGCGTCAGACCTCTTCGGGCTCGTCGTGAGCATCGCCGTACTCCTCTACCTGCTCTATGCGCTGCTGCGCGGTGAGCGGTTCTAGCCGCAATGGCGCAGGGCTTCGTCCAGATCGCGCTCTTCTGCGCGGTCCTCATCGTCACGGCGCCACTGCTCGGCGCGTACATGGCGCGCGTCTTCCGCGACGAGCACGTCTTCTTGACGCCGGTGATCGGGCCGGTCGAGCGCACGCTGTACCGCGCGTTCCGGGTCGACCCCGAGCAGGGGCAGGACTGGAAGGGCTACGCCAAGTCGCTGCTCGTCTTCTCGACGCTGTTCGGCGTCCTGCTGTTCGTGATCCTGCGCACGCAGTCGATCCACCCGTTCAACCCCGGCGGCTTCCACTCCGGCTCGTGGGACCTGTCCTTCAACACGGCCACGTCGTTCCTGACGAACACCAATTGGCAGTTCTACGGCGGCGAGACCACGCTGTCGTACTTCAGCCAGATGGCCGGCCTGGCCGTGCAGAACTTCGTCTCGGCGGCCGTGGGCATCGCGGTCCTCGTCGCCCTGATCCGCGGGATCATCGCCCGCGGCGGCAACGGGGTCCTGGGCAACTTCTACAAGGACATCACCCGGATCATCCTGTACATCCTGGTGCCGATCGCGGTCGTCGCGACGGTCGTCCTGGTGGCCACCGGCGTCCTGCAGACGCTCGGGGGCACGGTGGGCGGCATCGCACGCGGCCCGGTCGCCTCGCAGGAGGCGATCAAGATGATCGGCACCAACGGGGGCGGCTTCTTCAACGTCAACTCCGCCTACCCGTTCGAGAACCCGTCGGCGTTCTCCAACGCGTTCGAGATGTACATCATGTTGATCATCTCGGCGTCGCTGCCGTTCGCCTACGGGCGCATGGTCGGCAGCCGGCGCCAGGGCTGGACGATCTTCGCGGTGATGTTCTCGCTGTTCCTCGTCAGCGTCGTGGTGGTCTACGCGGCCGAGCAGCACGGCACGCCCGCCCAGCACCTCGCCGGCCTCAACACGGGCCACATCGGCGGGAGCACCGGCGGCAACCTGGAGGGCAAGGACCAGCGCTTCGGCATCGCCTCCACGTCGCTGTTCACCGCGATCACGACGGTGGAGTCCTGCGGGGCCGTCAACGCCGCGTTCGAGTCGCTGACCGGCCTGGGCGGCCTCGTGCCGATGGCCAACCTCGGCTACAGCGAGTCGGTCTTCGGCGGCGTCGGCTCCGGGTTGTACATGATGCTGCTCTTCGTCCTGCTGGCGGTGTTCATCGGCGGCCTGATGGTCGGGCGCACGCCGGAGTACCTCGGCAAGAAGATCGAGCCCAAGGACGTCAAGCTCGTGACGATCGGGGCGCTGTTCACGGCGCTGATCGTCCTGGTCTTCACGGCGCTGGCCGTGAGCACGAAGTACGGCGGTCCGTCGATCTACGCCAGTGGCCCGCAGGGCTTCAGCGAGTCCTTCTACGCCTACCTGTCGCAGGCCAACAACAACGGGTCGGCGTTCGCCGGATACACCGGCTACCTGCAGCCCAACGGCCCGGGCAACGCCGGCGCCCACGGCGTCACGTTCGCCGATCTCATGGGCGGCTTCGCGATGCTGTTCGGGCGGTTCGTCCCGATGCTCGCGGTGCTCGCCGTGGGCGGCGCGCTGGCCCGCAAGAAGGTCAGCCCCGTCGGTCTCGGGACGATGCGCACCGACACGCCCACCTTCGGGCTCCTGGTCGTCGGCGTGGTCGTCCTGATCGGCGCGCTGACGTTCCTGCCCGCCTTCCTGCTGGGCCCCGGGGTCCAGTCCCTCACCACGAGCCTCTTCTAGGGGGAGGCACCCACACCATGCGCAAGGATCTCCTCCGCTCCGCCTCGGCCGTCGTCGCCTTCACGGTGCTGCTCGGGCTGGCCTACCCGCTGGTCATGACCGGGATCGCGCAGGTCGCGCTCCCCGGCAAGGCCAACGGCTCGCTCATCACCAGGGGCCACAAGGTGACCGGTTCGACGCTGCTGGGTCAGGCCTGGCAGCAGCCGGTGCTCGACCAGGCCGGCCGGCCGGTCAGGGGCGGCGACGGCAAGGTCGTGACCGAGGCCGACCCGAGGTACTTCCAGCCGCGGCCGTCGGCCACCGGCTACAGCCCGTCGGTCACCTTCTTCGCCAATCGCGGCCCGAACCAGATCGCGACCCGGGACCTGACCCACCAGCACCTCGCGGCCTACCTGGCCCTCGAGCAGCGCTACGACCCGGGCCTGACCGAGCGACAGGTCCCCGTCGACGCGGCGACGTTCTCCGCCTCGGGCGTCGACCCCGACATCTCCAAGGCCAACGCGGCCATCCAGGCGCACCGCATCGCCGCGGTCCGCCACCTCCCGCTCGCGCGTGTGCGCCAGCTCGTCTCCGGCAACACCGACGGCCGCGGCCTCGGGGTCTTCGGTGAGCCCGGAGTGAACACGACGACGCTGAACCACGCCCTCGACCAGGCAGCCCGATGACCGCGCAGCGCTCCGCTCTGTTCACCCGCGACATCGTCCGCTCGGCGGTCGCCGGCTCGCTGACCAAGCTCGACCCGCGGATCCAGGTGCGCAACCCGGTGATGTTCGTGGTCGAGATCGGCGCGCTGATCTCCACCGGCGCCTGGGCGATCCAGCTGTTCGGCGGCACCTCGCTCGGCGGGGGCCACGAGCCGGCGTGGTTCACGTTCACCGTGGCGGTCTGGCTGTGGCTGACGGTCGTGTTCGCCAACATGGCCGAGGCGCTGGCCGAGGGTCGCGGCAAGGCCCAGGCCGACGCGCTGCGCTCCATGCGCTCGGACACCACCGCGCGGCTGCGTGACGGCTCGACACGGCCCGCCGCCGAGCTGCACCGCGGCGACGTCGTCGTCGTGGAGGCCGGCGAGGTCATCCCGGGCGACGGCACCGTGATCGAGGGCATCGCCTCGGTCGACGAGTCGGCGATCACCGGCGAGTCCGCGCCCGTCATCCGGGAGTCCGGCGGCGACCGCAGCGCGGTCACGGGCGGCACGCGCGTGCTCAGCGACCACATCCTGGTCGAGATCACCCAGGAGCCCGGGCAGTCGTTCCTGGACCGCATGATCGCGCTGGTCGAGGGGGCGCAGCGGCGCAAGAC
>JAWVGD010000211.1:0-16462 GCA_033855515.1 Baekduia sp. | reverse complement strand
GCGCGTCCTGTTCTGCCACGGCTCGCCGCGCAGCGACGAGGAGATCATCACGGGGCTCACCGGCGCCGACCGGCTGGCGCCGATGCTCGCGGGGGTCGCCGAGACCACGATCGTCGGCGGCCACACCCACCGGCAGTTCGACCGGCAGATCGCGGGGCGGCGCGTGATCAACGCAGGGTCGGTCGGCATGCCCTACGAAGGCGACGCGGCGGCGTTCTGGGCACTGCTGGGGCCGGCCGTCGAGCTGCGGCGCACCGCCTACGACGTCGAGGCGGCGGCGCGGATCATGCGGGCCACCGGCCTGCCCGACGTCGATGAGCTGATGCTGCGCGAGTCGCTCCTGGAGCCCACCGACCCCGACGAGGTCGCCGCCTACTTCGAGGGCCGCGCCGGCACCGCCGGCTGAGCGCCGCGGTCAGGTCAGCTCGCGCGCGAAGGCGGGCGCGAGCCGCGGGGCCACGCTCGGGTCGTCCTCGACGGCGTCCACCCGCACGTGGGCGCGGTCGCCGTCGAGGGTGAGCGTCGCGATCTGGTTGCCGTAGTCGGGGCGCTCGACGATGCGCCAGCCCAGCGGGAGCGAGGACACGCCGGCCGCGCGGGCCAGGCGGCGACCCAGCCGGCCCGCGACCCGCGAGTGCCCCAGCGCGATGACGGCGCGCTCGTGCGGGGCGAGCTCCTTGCGGAAGCCCGAGCTGACCGCCTGCCAGACGCGGCTGTGCGCGCCGGTCCCACGGCGGAAGGCGACCTCGGCGAGGTAGCCGTGGTGCACGTCGCCCGACAGCATCACGATCGACGCCGGCGCCTCGCCACCCACCCTGCCGTGCGCTACGTCGTCGACCAGGTCGGCCAGGCGCCGCAGGCTGCGCTGGAACGACGCCCAGTGATCCATGACCGCCAGGCGGCGGAGCCGCTCGCCGACCGCCGCCCCCCACCTGCCCCAGGCGCCGTCGGCCAGCGCCTCGTCGAACGCCTCGGCGTGATGCAGGCCGGGCGCGAGCAGGAACGGGACGGAGCTCGCCAGGAGCAGATGGCGCGCCGGCCGCGCCGCCTGCTCGCGCACCCACGCCCACTCCTCGTCGCGCACGAGCTCGCGCCGGCCCGGCGTGAGGTCGCGACCCGCGCGGGAGTCGATGACCACGAGCCGCGCGTCGCCGACGTCGCGCGCGAAGCTCCACCGGCTGTGGCCACTCTGGCGGCCCTCGGTGTCCATGCGCGCCGCCAGCAAGTCGGCCGCGTCGCCCGCCTCGCGCACGGCGTCGTAGAGCCCGCCGGCCGCCAGCTCGGCGGGTGACAGGTTGCCGATGTGCTGGAAGACCCAGTAGGCCATCAGCCCGCCGCGGATGTGGCGGTCGAACCAGCGCTCGGCGTTCATCTCGTCCATCCAGCCCTGCGAGATGCGCCACTCCGCGTGGATCTCGTGGTCGTCGAAGATCATCGCGGTCGGGACCGTCGACAGCAGCCAGCGCAGCAGCGGGTCCGACCACGCCTCGCGGTAGGCCATGGCGTACTCGGTGAAGTCGGCCAGCTCGTCGGCCGGCGCGTCGCCCGGGCGCCCCTGGCGCTGGGCGAGCGCCTCCTTCAGCGCCGGCGACGGCTGGTCGGCGTAGATCTGGTCGCCGAGCATGAGCAGGAGGTCGGGCAGCGCCGCGCCTGCGCCCTGCTCGGCCGCCCGGTGGGCGAACGCCCGCAGCGCGTCGATGCCCTGCCCGGACGGATGCTCGTGGGCGCGCAACACGTACGGCGGCTCGTGCGGCAGCGTGATGCGGCACGAGCCGAAGACGATCTCGCGGCGCGCGCCGGGGGTGGCCAGGCGCACGGTGCTGGGCGGCAGCCCGCCGTCCGGCGGCGGCCAGAGCACCGCGCCGTCGAGGCGCACCTCGTAGGCGTGGTCGATGCCGGGGCGCAGGCCTTCGAGGACGACCAGCGCGAAGTGGTGGCCGTCGACGGCCCACGTCGGCACCCGCCGGCCGAGGATCTCGACCTCGCAGGGCGCGTCGGTCTGCATCCAGATCGTCGCGACCTCCTCGTCGACGTAGCGCAACATCGGACCCAGGACGAGGCGTGGCACCCGGGCGACCCTAGTGCGTCTGCCGCCGCAGCCGTTTCCGGCCACCGGCTGAGGGCGGCCGGACCGGGTAGACCACACCCGACATGGTCATCGACGTCCCGAGACGACGTGCGCGGTGACCAGCCGCCGCACGCCAAGGCCTGTCACGGTCATCGGACGCACGGTCCGCTCGTTCTACGACGACCAGATGACCCATCACGCCGCGGCGCTGACGTACTACGTGCTGATGTCGCTGTTCCCCTCGCTGCTGCTGGCGGTGTCGATCCTCGGCATCGTCGGCCAATACCCCGACACCTACGACGCGATCATCGGGTACCTGCGCCGGGTCGCGCCGGCGTCGGTCATCAGCCCGCTGGACAGCTCGCTGCGCACGGCGCTGCAGCAGAAGGGCACGGCGTCCACGACGCTCGCCATCAGCGTCGTGGTGACGCTCTACGGCACGACCGGCGCGCTCGAGGCCGCGCGCCGCGCGCTGAACGTCGTCTTCGACGCCGAGAGCGGACGCAGCTTCCTGCGCCGCAAGGCGATCGACATCGTCTCGACCACGGTCCTGATGACGCTGGTGCTCGCAAGCCTGATCCTGGTCTTCGTCGGCGGCAGCTTCGCCCAGGACCTGCTCGGCTTCGTGGGCCTGGGGCCGACCGTCGCGCGCGTGTGGGACGTCGTCCGCTGGCCCGGTGCCGTGATCGCGGCGATGCTCGTCTTCTCCTACATCTACTACGTCACGCCCGACGTGCGGCTGCGCTCGTTCCGCTGGGTGACACCCGGTGCGGTCGTGGGCGTGCTGCTGTGGCTGGCAGGCTCCTACGGCTTCTCGGTCTACGTCTCCCAGGTCGCCAACTTCGGCGCGGTCTACGGCACGTTCACCGGCGCGATCGTCCTCGTCGCGTGGCTCTGGCTGACGAACGCCGCGCTGCTCTTCGGCGCCGAGCTCAACGCGGAGATCGAGCGCGAGCAGCAGATGGAGGAGGGCGTCCCGCCCACGGAGACGCTGGACCTCCCCGCCCGCGGCTGACCCGTGGGAGGGCATGGCCGCGAGCGGGTAGGGCTCGGGCGATGCCGCGTTCGCTGTGGAACGGGACGATCGCCTTCGGCGCGGTCGCCGTGCCCATCAAGCTCTACTCCGCCGTCGACTCCAAGACGGTGCACTTCCACGAGGTGCATCTGAAGGACGGCGCGCGCATCGAGCACCGGACGTTCTGCTCCAAGGAGGACAAGGAGGTCCCTCGCGAGGAGATCGTCAAGGGCTACGAGATCCGCTCGGGGCGCTACGTCATCCTCGCGCAGGACGACATCGACGCCGCCGGCGGCGCCCGGTCGCGGATCATCGACGTCGACCACTTCGTCGCCGTCGGCGACATCGACCCGGTGTTCTACGAGAAGTCCTACTTCGTCGGGCCCCAGGACGAGGGCGCCGACGCGTACCGCCTCCTGCAGGCGGCCCTGGAGCGCACCGGCCGCGCCGCGATCGGGCGCTTCACGTTCCACCATCGCGAGTACCTCGCCGCGATCCGTGCCTACGAGGGCATCCTGGGGCTGCACACCATGCGCTTCGCCGACGAGCTCGTCGGCCCCGAGGACCTCGACTTGCCGAAGCTGTCGCGCAAGCCCGACGCCCGCGAGGTCGAGATGGCCGAGCGCCTGATCGACTCGCTGCACGAGCCCTTCAAGCCCGGCGCCCTGCACGACGAGTATCGCGAAGCGGTGCTGGCCGCCATCAAGCGCAAGGCCAAGGGCGAGGACATCGAGCCGCCCGAGGAGCCTGAGGCCGAGCCCGCCGACGACCTCATGGCCGCCCTGCAGGCGAGCCTGGGCAAGGGCAAGAAGCCGGCCGCCAAGTCCGGCTCCCGCAAGAAGGCCACCAACAAGAAGAAGGCCAAGGCCTGATGGCGCGGTCGCTCTGGACCGGCTCGCTCAGCTTCGGCCTGGTCAACGTGCCGATCGCCCTCTACAGCGCCGCGCGCGACCTCGACGTGCACTTCCACCAGCTGCACGAGAAGGACAAGGCGCGCATCGAGACGCGGCGGTTCTGCAGCACGGAGGACGTCGAGGTCCCCTACGAGGACATCGGCCGGGGCTACGAGCTGGACTCCGGCAAGCAGGTCGTGCTCACCGACGCCGAGCTCGAGGCGGTCGCGCCGCGCAAGACCCGGACGATCGACATCCAGTCCTTCGTCGACGCCGAGGACATCGACCCCATCTTCTTCGACCACCCGTACTGGCTCGTGCCCACGGGGGACGGTGAGGGCCCCCAGCGCGCGTATCGCCTGCTCGTCGAGGCCATGGCCGACAGCGACCGCGTGGCGCTCGGCCGGTTCGTCCTGCGGACGAAGGAGTACCTCGTCGCGGTGCGCGTGCGCGAGGGGCTGCTGGCGCTGACGACGATGCTCTTCGCCGACGAGATCCGCCCGACGAAGGGCATCGGTCCGGGCGGCCGCAAGCCGGCCAAGGCGGCGATCGACCAGGCCGTCAAGCTCGTGGAGGCGCTGTCGCGCGACTTCGACCCCGGCGACTACGCCGACGAGTACCGCAAGCGCCTGCAGGCCGTGGTCAAGGACAAGCAGAAGGGCGCCACCGTCGAGGCGCCCCAGCAGGACGACGAGCCGGCCGCCGCCGGAGACCTCATGGCCGCGTTGCGCAAGACCATGGAGGAGCTCGACGCCAAGGACCCCAAGAACGCCAAGCGCGCCAAGCGGACCGGCGCGAAGGCGTAGGGCACGCGACCCGCCTGGGAGAGCAGCCGCGCGGGTAGAAGGGCCTCATGACCGCTTCAGCTGAGAACCGGCGGGCGACGCCGGCGGGCCCCGCGCTCCAGGCCCTCGAGACCCTCGGCGCGGTCGACGCGCCGGCCAAGGCCATCGCCGCCACCGTGCGCAAGGTGACCTCCCCGATCGCGCTGAAGGAGGCGCTGAGCGGCACGTGGCTCGGTCACGCCGTCCATCCGCTGCTCACCGACGTCGTGATCGGCTCGTTCCTGAGCGCGACGATGCTCGACGTGCTCGGCGGCGACAAGGACGGCCGCGCGGCGCGGCGGCTGATCGCCATCGGGGTCGCCGCCTATCCGCCGACCGCCCTGACCGGCGCCAGCGACTGGGCCGACAGCGAGCCCGCCGACGACGGCGTACGCCGCGTCGGCCTCGTGCATGCCGCGGTCAACGCCACGGCCCTCTCGCTGTACGGCGCGTCCTACGCCGCCCGGCGGCGCGGGGCCCGCGCTCGCGGCGTCGCGCTCGGGCTCGCCGGTGCCGGCGCGCTGGGCGCCGCTGCGTACCTCGGGGGGCACCTGACCCTCGCCAAGGGCGTCGGCGCCGATCAGACGGTCTTCGACCCCGGCCCCACCGACTGGACGCCCGCCGGCGACGCGACCGACCTGGTCGTCGGCCGGCCGACGCGCGTGGTCGTCGACGAGACCCCGGTCCTGCTGCTGCGCGACGGTGAGGAGCTCTTCGCGCTCCACGACCGCTGCTCGCACCGCGGCTGCTCGCTGGCCGACGGCACGGTCGAAGGCGACGAGATCGTCTGCAGCTGCCACGGCTCACGCTTCGCCCGGGCCGACGGCGCGGTTCGCGGCGGCCCGGCGACCGCACCGCAGCCCGCGTTCGAGGTCCGCGAGGCCGGCGGTCGCCTCGAGGTGCGCAGGCGCCTCCCGTCCACGGCCTGAGCGCGCCGTCGCGGCACTGGAGACGCTGCGCCAAAAGGCGAGCTCGCTGCGGGGCCCCGGCGCACCGGGGCCCCGGGGCCCTCACCCGTGACGCAGGGTGGCCACCGCCGGGGCTGCGGGGGCCGGAGCGACCGGCGCGGGGGCCGGTGCGGTGGTCGGCGTCGCCGGCTGGCCGTAGGCGACCGAGAAGGCCGCGCCGGTCGCGTCCAGCGGGCTCGTGGTCGCCGTGGCGGCGGCCGACCCGGAGGACTGCGCCGGGGACCGCGCGAAGCGGCGGCCGCCGCCGCCGTAGCTGGCGAGGTCGATGGCCGTCGGGTCCCACGCCGCGTCGGCGACGGTGCCCGTGTGCCCGGCCGTCGTGGTCGCCGAGGCGCGGCTGAAGGCGGTCGGGGCGAAGTTCGCCAGCGCGCCGACCGAGCAGCTCGACATCGACGCGCTGGCGCACAGCGACGGCGCCTCGACGATCCACTCCGCCGAGCCGACGTCGACGGTGGACGCGTGCAGCGTCTTCGTCGCGCTCGTGCCGCGGGTCAGGTTCGAGAGCTTCAGCGTGACGACATGGCTCGCGACGGCCACCGACGCGTGGACGGTGTCGCCCGCATGGAGCGTCAGCTTCGCGCTGTGCGAGACGTCGGGCACGAGCTCGTACCACGTGGAGTACCGCGCCGTCCCGCCGGCGCTGCAGTCCGCCTCCGTGCCGATCTGCTCCAGCGCCGGCGACGCCGCGCTGTTGCCGCCGAGCCCCACCCACGTGGCGGAGTACGTCGCGCGACCCGCCGTGCAGGTCACGGCGGGCTGCACCCACGTCGCGCTCACGTGGCGGAACGTCACCTGACTGCGCGCCACGACGTAGCCGGCCCAGTTGGAGCTGGTGGCCGTCGCCGCGAGGGCGGCCGGCGCGCTGCAGACGGCGATGAGCAGGACGGTGGCCGACGACGCGAGGGCGACGGCGAGGCGGCGGGGCGACATGGTCGGCCACGATCCCGGCCGAACGTGAGGCGCGACTAAGATTGGCCTGGCAAAACCCTGAGCGTCGGTCGGTCGTGCGACGGATTCGGCCGGGGCGGCGCCGCACGGGCACCGCCCCCGGCCGGTGGCCTACGTGATGAAGCCCGTGCCCGTGACCGCGGCGAGGACCTGGTCCTTGGTCATCGCGGGGTTGAAGGCCGCCGGCGCCGGGGACTGCCCGGCGAGGTTGCGGATCCAGGCGGCGTGGCGCGCCTCGACCGGGTGGATCGCGATCGCGGCCTTGAAGATCGCGTTGGACGTGATGAACGGCGTCTGACCCTGGTAGGCCTGCACGCCGGTGTCCTCGAGCACGATCGACGTGGCCGTGAACGCGCTCTGGCTCGTGACGGCCGACCCGAAGGCGAACGTCGGCCGCTTGACCGCCGACGACCCCAGCGCCTTCTTCAGCGCGGTCACGTGCGCCGCCTCGTGCTGGTGCACGGTGCGGGCGAAGCGCTGGTGCTCGCCGGTCAGCCCGGCGTGCTTGAGCGCCGACGCGTAGAACGCCGACTCCAGGTACTCGAGCGTCAACGCGAAGTTGAGGATCGCGACGTCGCCCTTCGGCGTGGCGGCCGTCGCCGCTCCGGGGACGAGGCCGCCGGCGACGGCAGCGCCGCCGAGGGCGATTCCGGACGTGCGCAGGAAGGTGCGCCGTGAGTGGCGCTGGGCCTGCTCGGCGGTCTCCTGCAACGCGCCGTCGGTGTCGAAGCCGACGACGGCGGAGAGGTCGACCCTGGGCTTGTTGGTGCTGAACATGGTGATCGGATCTCCCGGGGTCAGGCCTTGATGAAGCCGGTCTTCTTGACCGCGCTCAGGACTTCGGACATGGTCATCGGCGTGCTGAACGCCTCGGGGGCCGGCTTGACCGACTTGCCCGCGTAGAGCAGATCGCGGACCCAGGCGGCGTGACGGGCCTCGACGGCGAGGATCGCCCCGGCCGGTCCGAGCACGGCGTTCTGGTGGATGAGCGGCGCCTGGCCCTGGTAGGCGGCGACGCCGGTGTCCTCCAGCACCTTGGAAGTGCGCAGGAACGTGCTCCACTTCCGGGTCGTGCCCTTGAAGTCGAAGGACGGGCTCTTGACCGCCTTCGAACCCAAGACGCTCTTCAGCGTCGCGACGTGGGTGGCCTCGTGGCCGGCCACGACCTGGGCGAAGCTCAGCACCGAGCCGGAGAAGCCGCCGCGCTGCAGCGCCTCGGCGTAGAACGCGGCCTCGAGGTACTCGAGGGTCAGCGCGTAGTTGAGGATCTTGATGTCGTTCTTCTTGGAGCCGCCGCTGCGCGCGCTGGCCGATCCGGGCAGGAACGCGGCGACGGCACCGACGGCGCCGATGCCCGCCAGCGCCCCGGCTCCGCGGAAGAGGCCCGAGCGCGTGCTGCGAGCCTCCTCCAGACCGACCACGGCCTCGGCCACGGCCTCGTCGCCGTCGAACTCGACGACGCTCACTTCGTCATGCATGAGACTCCCTTGGAAGGTGTGCTCCGATGGGAGGGTCTGCGGAAGCCGGCGAGGATCGGATCAGCCGGCGTCCGGAGTGGGCGCACCGGCGCCCGCCCCGGCGGCCCCTTACGTCGTGGCGCGGGCCGCGCGCCGGCCGACGGCGCCGCATCGAGAGACGCGTCGGCGAGTGACCCGTATGCGTCACTGGATGACGAACGTCCGTGCGGCTACAGCCCCGCCGGATGGCGCACGACGAAGCCCGCCAGCGAACGCGGGGCCGTCTGCCAGCGGGTGCCGAAGGCCCCCGCGCGACCACTGGTGTCGAACCGCAGGCCGTCGACGTACATGAAGGTGTGGCCGGCGTTGGCGTAGATCGTCACGTAGCGCCCCGGGCCCGGAGCGCCCCAGCGGGCGAGCTGGCCGGAGGTCAGCGGCCGGTCGAGCAGGCCCGCGGCGGCGAGCGCATAGCTGACCGACGCCGAGCAGTCGTACGCGGTGTCGACGAACGACGCGTGGCCGCCGCCGTAGACATAAGGGAACGTCGCGATCGCGTTGCCGCCGGCGATGATGCGGGCGACCGCCTCGGGCAACCCGGCGGGCGCGTCGGCGCGTCCGGACGTCCGGATCCCCGGACGGCGCGGCGACCGGCGCCAGGCGCGCAGGACGCGGTTCATCTGGCGCAGCTCGGCACGGACCTGGGCATCGGTGGGGGCGCCCGGCGACACGCCCGAGTCCGCCGGTGACGACACGCGCCGGGACGTGCGGGCGGCGGCGGGGGCGGCACCGGGCTGCGGCGCCTCACGCGTTCCGTGCACGCCGGCCGGCAGCGGGAAGCCGGCGTCGGCCTCGCTGTCGCGGCCGACGATCGGCCGCCGCGCGGCGACGGCGACCAGGGGCGGCGTTCCGGCGGCGGCGGAAGCCACGGGCACACCCGCAGGCTTGGCGCCCGGCGCAGCCGGCCGCGCGCCGCCACAGCCCGCGACACCCACGGCCACCAGCGCGACGGCGGCAACACGTATCACTTGATCGCGGCCGGGATTCATCCTCCCGGATGGTCGGATGCCCGGCGCGCGCCTTGATAGGACTGGGAATGCGCCGCCGAGCGGGCACCCTTGCACCAACATGGTCGGCAGGCGCCCATCCCAACGCCCACCGCGCGCACGGCCCACGGACCAGCGCCTGATCGGAGCCGAGGTGGTGACGTTGCCGCGTGCCGCTCAGCCACCCCCACCCGCCTCACGCCCCGGAGTGCGATGCGTCACAACCGGCACACCGCATCCCACTATCAGGAGTCGTTCAGATCACAGCTGCAAGGGTCGATCAAGTGGACATGGCCATCACGACGGGCGCAACGGTCAAGCGCGTCGGGCACAAGGGTGCCGGACAGCTCGCGCCGGGCAACACCGCGGCGAGCTTCGCCGCAGCGCTGGCCGCCGGCGTCGACGTCATCGAGTTCGACGTCCTGCGCCATCGCGGCCGGCTCGTCCTGGCCCATTCGACCTTCGACGCTCGTTGGCGCGACTCGCTGGCGCTGGAGGACGGGCTCGCCGAGCTCGCCGACGCCCGCTACGCGCACGTCACCTTCAACGTCGACCTCAAGCGCCCCGGCTATGAGGCCGAGGCCTTGCTCGCCCTGCGGGTCGCCGGCCTCACCGACCGCTGCCTGGTCTCCAGCCAGTTCGCCCGCTCCCTGGACCGCGTGCGCGCCCTGGATCCCGACGTGCGTGTCGGCATCAGCGTCGGCGGGTGGCTCTCGCGCCGGCGCCACCGCTGGAACCGGCGCGTGATGCAGCGCATCAGCACCGCGATCGCCGCGGGGCGCTTCGACTGCCTCATGGCCCACCACCGCTTGGTCAACCAGGATCTCGTCACGCGGATCGGCGAGTCCGGCGGCGAGGTCTACGCCTGGACCGTCGACTGCCCCAACGTGCTCGAGCGGCTCCTCCTGATGGGCGTCGCCGGCATCACGACCAACGACCCGCGCCTCTTCCTGACGCATCGGTAGACGCCCCGCCGCGCCCCGGACGGTGCTCTACGCGGGCGGCTCGAGATCGGGCTCGTCGTCGTCGTCGGCGACCGGCACTTCGGGAAGGTCCGGATCGTCGAGCGGCACCTCGCGATCGTCGACGTCGGCGGGGTCGTGATCGGGATCTGGCGGCCCGATTGGTGGACGCTCTCCGGGAGGCACGGTGGCATCTCGCAATCGTTCGGGGACAGGCGTTCCCCGGCTACCCGGCGGGGGCCGATCCATGCGCGCCTCGGCCGCCAGGGCGCCGTCCTCACCGCTCAACCATGGACTAGCATCGCCCGCGTGACGCACGTGATCGCCTCCGCGCTGGCCTACGCGCACCCCGGCGGCGACGTCGTCTTCGACGACATCAGCTTCCGCGTCGCGCCCGGCAAGCACGTCGGGCTGGTCGGCGCCAACGGCGTCGGCAAGACCACGCTGCTGCGCGTCCTGGCCGGGGAGCTGCCCGCGCTGGAGGGCGAGTTCTCGGTCGGCGGCCGGCTGGCCTTCATGCGCCAGGACGTCGGCGTCGGCGAAGGCGAGGACCAGGGCACGGTCCGCGAGCTGCTGCTCTCGCTCGCCACCGGCCGCCTGCGCGAGGCGGGCCTGCGCGTGCTCGCCGCCGAGCGCGATCTCGACGCCGGTGAGGATCCCGCCGAGGCCGGCATGCGGCTCGGCACCGCGATCGGCGACTGGTCCGACCTCGGCGGCTACGAGCTGGAGGGCCAGTGGGACGCGTCGTGCCGGCGGATCGTCCGTGCGGCGCTCGACGAGGTCGGCCCGCGGCCGGTCACGGCGCTGTCGGGCGGCGAGCGCAAGCGGCTCGTGCTCGACGTGCTGTTCGCGTCGGACGCGCAGGTGCTGCTGCTCGACGAGCCCGACAACTTCCTCGACGTCCCCGCCAAGCGCGAGCTCGAGGAGCGTATCCGCAAGGCGCGCCAGACCGTGCTGCTCATCAGCCACGACCGGGACCTGCTGTCGGCGGCGGTCGACTCCATCGTCACGCTCGAAGGGCGCGGCGCCTGGACGCACGGCGGCTCCTATCGCGACTACCCGGAGGCGCGCGAGCGTCGTCAGGAGCAGCTCGGCGATGCGCTGCGGCGCTGGCAGGAGGAGGAGCGCCGCCTGTACCGCTACTTCAAGCTGCTCAAGGAGCGGGCGCGCTACTCGCCCGACATCGCCAAGCGCGCCGACGCCGCCGAGACGCGCTGGCAGCGCTATGTCGACGACGGGCCGCCGCCCCCGCCCGTCGTCGACCAGCACATCCGCCCGCGGATGCGCGGCGGCGACTCCGCACGACGCGTCGTCGATCTGCGCGAGGTCGGCGTCGACGGGCTCGTGCTGACGTTCTCCGACGAGATCCACTTCGGGGAGCGGATCGGACTCGTGGGCCCCAACGGCTCGGGCAAGAGCCACCTGCTGCGGCTGCTCGCCCAGCGTGACGCGCCGGCACACACGGGTGAGGCGCTGCTGGGCCCGCGCGTCTCCCCCGGGCTGTTCACGCAGCTCAACCGCAGCGCCGACCTCGACGACCGCGTCGTGCTCGACGTGGTCGAGTCGCGCACGGGCGGCATGCAGTCGGCAATGGGCGCACTCGCCCGCTACGGCCTGCAGGACGCTGCGCGGCGCTCCACCCGGACCCTGTCGGGCGGGCAGAAGGCGCGCTTGGAGGTGCTCGGCCTGGAGCTCGACGGGCACAACCTGCTCCTGCTCGACGAGCCGACCGACAACCTCGACATCGACTCCAGCGAAGCGCTCGAGCGCGCGCTGGACGGCTTCGAGGGCACGGTCGTCGCGGTCTCCCACGACCGCGCGTTCCTGCGCGGCCTGGACCGGTTCCTGCTGCTCGACCACGACGGGTCGGTCTACGCGCTGCCCGACGCCGAGACGGCGCTCGAAGCGCTCGCGTCCGCCGACGGCGTCCAGGGCGTGCGCCTGGCCAAGCGGCTCAGCAGCACCGGCGCCGGACGGCGCGCCGCCCACCGCTGAGCGGGCCGGCGCGCGGGCCTCCACCGGCCGGCGGATGTGGTGTCATCAGGGGGTGAGCCGCGCCGTCGAGGAGTCCAACCGCCGCATGCTCCGCGCCCGCGACGCGATGGACCGCACCTATGCGCAGCCGCTGGACGTGGCGTCGCTCGCCCGGCTCGTGCACGTCTCCGAGGCGCACTTCATCCGGACGTTCCGCGCGACGTTCGGCGAGACGCCCCACCGCTACCTCCAGCGCCGCCGGGTCGAGCGCGCGATGTACCTCCTGCGCGAGACGCAGCGGCCCGTGACCGACATCTGCCTCGACGTCGGCTTCGCGAGCCTCGGCACGTTCAGCCGCACGTTCCGCGAGATCGTCGGGCAGTCGCCGACGACCTTCCGCCAGGGTGCCGAGTCGGTCGCGATCCCCAACTGCTTCGTGCGCGCCTGGACGCGACCGAGCAGTTTCGGAGAAGCGACCCGCGCAGACGTCGATTAGCGTCCGCCACATGATCAACGCCACGATCCTCTCCTCGGTCTTCGTCCTCGACCAGGACGAAGCCCTCGACTTCTACGTCGGCAAGCTGGGCTTCGAGGTCGGCACCGACCAGGAGCTCGGCTTCATGCGCTGGCTGACGGTCAACGTCCCGGGCGACGCCGGCCGTCAGGTGCTGCTCGAGAAGCCCGGCCCGCCGCTGATGGACGACGCCACCACCGAGCAGGTCCGCGAGCTCGTCAGCAAGGGGGCGACCGGGGGCTGGCTGGGGCTCGGCACCGACGACTGCCGCAAGACCTACGAGGAGCTCGTCGCCAAGGGCGTCGAGTTCACCGAGGAGCCGACCGAGCGCCCCTACGGCATCGACTGCGGGCTGCGCGACCCGTTCGGCAACGCGATCCGCATCACGCAGCTCACGAACGTCGCCCAGGTCTCCTAGCCAGGAGCGTGGGTCCCTAGTCCGCCTCGGGTTTCGCCCCATGGGCGAACACCCGCAAGGGAACGTGGCCCTCTGGGCCAGTGTTCCCCCTAGGCGGCGGGGTCGAGCGCGAGCACGTCGATGGCCCGGGAGACGCCCGGGACGGTCATCGACCCCAGGTTGACGAGCGTGAGGTGCCCGGGCGCGCCGGCGGCGGTCTGGTCGGTCAGCAGCAGCTGCCCGGGCGCCGCCCGCGCGCAGAGTCGCGCGGCGACGTTCACCGCGGCGCCGATGTAGTCGTCGCCCTCGAACATGATGACGTTGCCCTGGCAGATCCCGCCGCGCAGGGCCAGGCGGCCGTCGCGCTGCAGCACGTCGCGCACCGCCGCCGCGCAGCCGATCACCGCGTCGGCCTCCACGCCCGACAGCATCGCGCCGTCGCCGAGCCACTTCGTCACCCGGACGCCGCGGTCCTCCGCCTCGGCCCGCAGCACCGCGCGGAGCTGGCTGAGCACCGTGACCGCCTCCTGGTCGCCGTGCACGTCGGTGAAGCCCGTGAACCCGCAGAGATCCAGGAAGGCGAAGGTGCGTGTGATCCGCATGGGCGCCTTACAGCCTGCCGGGTCCTGCCGCGCCACGCGTCCTGACCCGTCTGCGAGCATCTGGGCCGGTGCCCGCCTCCGTACCCGATGCCCCGCCGGCGCCCGTCAGGCGCCCGGCGCCGGCGGCCCTGCTGCCGCCTCGGGCGCGACGAGCTTGCGCGCCTGGCGCTCGGGGCTGATCTCGACCACGTCCCACGCCAACCCGGCCTTGCGCAGACCGCGGATCACGAGCGAGGAGATGTCGATCTCGTACCAGCGCATGCCGTGATGGGCCGACGTCGGGAAGGCATGGTGGTTGTGATGCCAGGACTCGCCGAGCGAGAACAGCGACAGCCACGCGAGGTTGCGCGACTCGTCGTCGGTCGTGAAGCGGCGCCGCCCGAAGAAGTGGCAGAGCGAGTTGATGGAGTACGTCACGTGGTGCAGGACGAGCATCCGGACCGCGCCACCCCACAGCAGGCCGGTCAACGCGGTGTCGAGCGAGCCGCCGATGAGCCACCCGAGCCCGAACGGGACCGCGAGGCCGGCGAGCACCCACACGACGAACGTGCGGTCGACGAACGCGATGACGGGGTCGTCCATCAGGTCCGGGGCGTAGCGGCGGCGGTTGGCGCGCTCGGTGTGGATGAACAGCCAGCCGACGTGGGCGTGGAAGAGGCCGCGCAGCGCCCCGCCGTGGCCGTGCGGGCTGTGCGGGTCGCCGTCCTGGTCGGAGAAGGCGTGGTGCTTTCGGTGGTCGGAGACCCAGGAGATGATCGGCCCCTCGATCGCGGCCGAGCCGAGGATCGCCAGCGCGGCGCGCACGGGCGTCTTGGTGGCGAAGCTGCGGTGCGTGAAGTGGCGGTGGAACCCGACGGTCACACCGATCGCCGTGAAGGCGTAGGTGATGGCGAAGACCGCGATGTCGCTCCACTGCAGCAGGTTGTTCCACGCCTGCCAGCATGCGACGCCGAGCGCGAGGAACGGGACAACGGTGACCGTGCCGGTGAGGAAGCGGTCCAGGTTCTCGTTGGCGGTGGGCTGGGTGTCCTCGGGCCCGGGGCCGACGCGCGCCGGAGCGTCCGGCGCCGCGGAGGTCGTCGCCGGGTCGGTGGCCGGGTGCGTGGTCGCAGACGCGATCGTGCCGGTCGGGGTCATCCTCCCAGCTTGCCCAAAAATCGGGTGTAGCTCGCTGGGGTGGGCGGCCGAACCGCTCGGGGGTTAACCCGAGAGTCCGCTGAAGGACGCTCGCTCGGCGAGCGGCTCCACGGGCAATCCGGCGGCGCGCCAGGCCTGGAAGCCACCGGCCAGGTCGGTGGCGCGCGCGAAGCCGAGCTCCTGGAGCGTCGCGGCGATCAGGCTGGACTGGTAGCCCTCGTCGCACACCACGACGATCCGGCGCTGCAGGTCGCCGCTCAAGGCCGGGTCGTCGTAGCCGGAGGCGGGGTCGGCCCGCCATTCCAGGACGTTGCGCGGATGGAAGAGCGCTCCCGGGATGACGCCGTCGGCGGCGCGCTGGACCTCGGAGCGGACGTCGAGCAGCAGCGCGTCGTCGGCGACGACGGCGCGGGCGGCGGCGACGGGGTCGAGGCGCTCGAGCCGGGCGCGGGCCCGGTCCATCAGGTCGGCGATCGTGGCGCGCGGCACATCGGACATGGTGCCGATGATGCCCGGACGGACGCCGGGGTAGGCTCGAACATCCCCATGTCCGCGCTCCCGTCGCCCTCGATCCCGCTCACGTCGCTGTCCAGCGGCGCCGGCTGCGGCTGCAAGCTCGCGGCCGCCGACCTGCTGCCGATCGTGATGCGCCTTCCGGCGCCGACCGACCCGCGGCTGCTCGTCGGGACGCCCACGGGCGACGACGCCGCCGTCTTCCGGCTCCGCGACGACCTCGCGCTCGTGCAGACCATCGACTTCTTCACGCCGCTGGTCGACGACCCCTACGACTTCGGCCGGGTCGCCGCCGCCAACGCGCTGTCGGACGTGTACGCGATGGGCGGCACGCCGATCACCGCGATGAACGTCGTGGCCTTCCCGCTGGAGGCGCTCGGAGGCGACGTCCTCACCGAGATCCTCCGCGGCGGCCTGGACGTCGTGACCGCCGCGGGCGCGTCGGTCGTCGGCGGCCACTCGATCAAGGACGACGAGCCCAAGTACGGCCTCGCGGTCACCGGGACGATCGACCCGCGCCGGATCGTCACGAACGCCGGCGGCCGCGCCGGCGACGTGCTGGTCCTGACCAAGCCGCTGGGCGTCGGCGCGATCGTCACCGCGGCCAAGCGCGGCGTCGCCGACGCGGCGCTCGTGACCGCGGCGGTCGAGGTGATGGTGCAGCTGAACGCGGCGGCGTCGGCGGCGGCGCTCGCCGCCGGGGTGCACGCGATGACCGACGTGACCGGCTTCGGCCTGCTGGGGCACCTGCACAACGTGGCGCGCGAGAGCGGCCTGGCCGCCGAGGTCGACGCGGCCGCCGTGCCGGCCATCGACGGCGTCGAGGCGCTGTTGCGCGCCGACGGCGCGGTGTCGGGCGGCAGCGCCCGCAACGCCGAGTGGGCCGCGTCGTTCACGACGATCGACCCGGGCGTCGAGCCGTGGCGCTCGCGGCTGGTCACCGACGCCACGACGTCCGGCGGGTTGTTGGTGGCCCTGCCGCCGGAGGCCGTCGACGGCTTCACCGCGCCGGGCACCGTGGTCGGGCGACTGGTCGACGGCCCGCCTGGCACCATCACGGTGCGGTGATCGTCACCACCATGGAGCGGCCCGGGGCCGGTGCCCCGAACGGCCTTCAAAGCCGTTGGCGGCGCCTCGACGGCGCTGG
>JAWVGD010000210.1:0-5141 GCA_033855515.1 Baekduia sp. | reverse complement strand
GAGCAGCCCCTCGTGCGGCGCGCTGGTGATCGTGAACGGATGGCGGTGCCAGCCGTCCTTGGCCTCGAGGTACACCATCGCGAACTGACCGGGCACGAAGTCGACGCCGCGGCCGAGCGGGCGCATGGCCACCTCGACGACTCCTGGCTCGACTTCCCGGACGGCGTCGACCTCGTAGTCGTGCAGCGACTGGAAGTGGCGGGCGAGCAGCTCGCGGTAGACGTAGAAGGCGAGGCCGATGCCGCCGATGGCGACGTACGTCCAGCGCAGGACGGGCGCAGCGCCGAAGGGCGTCCCGTCGAGGAGGCCGTGGACGAAGCCGGCCGCGACGAACAGGCCCGTGGTGCGGTGCAGCGCCCGCCAGCGCTCGTAGCCGCCGAAGATCGCGCGGACGTCGCGCACGAGCGGAGCGTCACGCGCCGCGACGACGAGGCCGCGCAAGGGCCGCGGGATGACCGAGCGCCAGCGCGGGAGGATGGCCCACGTGGCGAGCGCCACCATGCCCACGGCCCCGATGATCGCGAGCGGGCCGCCGAGCGCGGTGCCGTGCGGATTCGACGACAACAAGATGTGCGGCAGGAGGAGGACCAGCCCGGTGATCGCGACGCGCCGGTGCCAGATCGCGGCGCGGTCGATGCCGTCGAACCACTCCTCGACCCACGGCAGGGTGCTGATGAGGACCAGCCCGATCGAGAGCAACAGGATCGACTCCGCGCCGAGCAGCTGGCCGGCGTAGCTTCCGGTCGGCTCGCCCGCGGGCCGGGCGACCAGCCAAAGGAGCGCCTGGGCGACCACGAGCCCGGTGATCGTCGTCGGCCCGACGTCTCGAGCGGCGAACGCCTCCTGCGGGCGGTGCATGACGTCCACCGTACTCCCGAGATCCGGACGGGGCCGTCGAGCCGCGGGAAGTCGGGGTGGTCCTGGTCGAGCTCCGAGCCGGGCGCGTCAGCAGACGAGCGACCGCCCGAGCCGTCCCCACCGGGGCACGCCGCCGTCGACGACGTGGATGACCTCGGTGCCGCCGAAGCGCTGGATGAGGCTCGCGGCGGTCGCGGCGCGCTGGCCTGATGCACAGACGACCGCGATGGGCCGGCCGGCGTCCAGGCCGACGGGGATCGCGCCGATGTCGTGCCAGGGCATGAAGGCCGAGCCGGGGATGTGGCCGGCGTCCCACTCGGACTGCTCGCGCACGTCGAGGAGCTGCACCCGGTCGTCGGCGTCGAGACGGCCGGGGAGGTCGTCGAGCGCGAGGCGCTCGATCTGCTGGACGAGGCGCTTCTCCTGCCACCAGCTGGTCATCCCACCGTGCAGGTAGCCCGCCAGCCTGCGGATGCCGACGGCGACCGCCAGGTGCCCGGCGCGGCGGCCGTCGTCGTCGTCGCGGCCGACGAAGACGATGTCCTGCTCACGATCGGCCAGCCACGCGAGCTTGGAGCCGAACCCGGCGCGGAGCATCGGGTTGCAGATCGCGCCGGGGACGTGGGCGTCGTCGAACTGCTGGTCGGTGCGGACGTCGACCATCAGCGCGCCGGCGGCGCGGTGCTGCTCCAGCTGGCGCGGCGCGAGCGGCAGCATCTCGACCCCGTCGGTCACCAGCGGGCCCTTGTTGAGCTCGACGATCGCCCCGAAGTTCGGCGGCTGGGGCCCGAGCTTGGCCAGCGCCGCCTCGACGAACGCGTCCTCGTCGGCGATCGACAACATCGGGTTGTAGGCCTTCTCGAAGCCGATCGTCGAGGAGATCTTCATGTCCATCCCCGGGCCGCCGCACATCGAGCCACCGAGGTGGCCGGGCCAGACCTCGACGTCGTCGGGCAGCGAGAGCAGCTTCCCCTGCAGAGACCGGAAGATCTCGCGCGCTCCCGCGGACTTCTCGATCGCCAGGTCGGGACGGGCGACGTCGCCGACGAAGAGCGTGTCGCCGGTCAGGACCGCCCACGGCTGGTCGCCGCGCCGGCCGTCGATCAGCGCGAAGGCCGTGTGGTCGGGGCGATGGCCGGGCGTGTGCAGCGCCCGGATCGTGACCGAACCCAGGAGGAACTCGTCGCCGTCGTCGAACGCCTCGTGGTCGTAGGCCGGCGCCGCCTCGCGATGGATGTGGATCGTCGCGCCCGTCGCGGCGGCCAGCCGGCCGTGGCCGGAGACGTGGTCGGCGTGGCTGTGGGTCTCGAAGACGTGCTCGATGCTCACGCCCATGTAGCGCGCCAGGTCGAGGTAGACCTCGACGTCGAAGCGCGGATCGACGACCGCGGCGACGCCGGCCTTCTCGTCGCCGACGAGGTAGGAGGCACAGCCGAGGTCGTCGTGGGTGATCTGGCGGAAGATCATCGGGGACACGCCGAGGATGACGCCGTGGCCCGCGCGTGGCAACGGGCGCGACGCTCGATCCCGGAGGTCGAGGACACCGCGCCGGGCCGCCCCACCCCGGGCGGGGGGTTGTCCCGACCTCGCGACACGTGCCCACCCCGGGCGGGAGCCCTGCTCACCCCATGTCCCGGGCCGAGCCGGAGGAGCACGCTTACGACATGCCCGCCTCCGTCATCTCGCCCATGATGTACATCGAGTCCGACGTGCCCGAAGGCATGACGCTCGCCGAGTGGCGCCGCCGCGTCACGCGCCCGCAGCCGCGCCACGGCTTCACGCGCTGGGCGCGCTCGCCGCGGCGCGCGTGACGCGCCCAGGCACGTGACGCCCCGGGCCCGGATGCGGGCCTTGTCCTGCGGCGTGCGATTCGGAGAAGATGCACGGGCCCCCCACGGGCGGCCCTGGCCTCATGCCAAGCCTCTTCTCCATCCCGCGTCCCAGCATCGACCGGCGGTTGACGGATTGGCGATCACCGGCGGCCGGCGCGCGTGCCGGGCGCTCTGCGGCCGGGATCATCCTCCTCGCCGCCGCCTACTACGCGGCCGCGAAGCTCGGGCTCAAGCTGGCCTACCTGAGCGGCGCGGTGACCGCGCTGTGGCCGCCGGTCGGCGTGGGCATGGCGGCCCTGGTGCTGTTCGGGCCGCGGCTGTGGCCCGGAGTCGTCCTCGGGGATCTGCTGGTCGGCGACTTCTCGACCCCGCTCGGGACCGTCATCGGGCAGACGGCGGGCAACACGCTCGAGGTGGTCGTCGGCGCCCTGCTCCTGCGCCGGCTGGTGGGCGCCGACGTGGCCATGAGCCGGGTGCGGGACGTCTTCGCCCTCATCGCCGCCGCGGCGGCCGGGACCCTGATCAGCGCCTGCTTCGGGACCGCGTCGCTGCGGCTCGGGAACGTGATCGGCTCGCACGAGACCGTCCAGGTGTGGCGCACGTGGTGGCTGTCGGACTTCTCAGGCGCGCTCGTGGTCACGCCGGTGATCCTGGCCTGGGCGCACGTCGCGCCGCACCGGCCATCGCGGCGCACGGTGCTCGAGGCCGCCCTGCTGCTCACCGCGCTCGTGCTCCTGGCCGAGCTGCCGTCCCAGCGCGACGTGCCCTACGTGGTCTTCCCGACGCTGATCTGGGCGGCGCTGCGCTTCGGGCCACCGGGCGCCTCGGCCGCCGTGCTGATCGCCGCGTCGCTCACGGTCTGGAACACCGCGCACAACGCCGGCCCGTTCGTCCGCGAGTCGATCACCGACAGCCTCCTCTCCACCCAGCTGTTCCTGGCCACCGCCGCGCTGACGTCGTTGGTCCTCGCCGCGGTCACGGCAGAGCGCGAGCGGGCCGGCCAAGCACTGCGCCAGGACGTCCGCCGGCGCCGCGAGACCGAGAAGCGGCTGGTCGCCAGCGAGCGCGCGACGCGGCGGCTGGCCGACGAGCAGACGGCGCTGCGGCGGATCGCCACGCTCGTGGCCGCGGAGGCCGATCCCAGCGCCGTGTTCGAGCAGGTGACCACGGAGGTCGGGCGGCTTCTGTCGCTGCCGAGCGCCCGCGTCGTGCGCTACGAGGACGCGCACCACGGGACGATCGTCGGCGGCTGGGCGCAGGACCCCAACTTCCAGGGGCTGCCCGTCGGCGCGCCGGTCCCGCTCGACAGCGACACGGTGATCGTGCGGGTCCTGCGCACCGGCGAGCCGCAGCGGGTGACGAGCTACGACGGCCTCGACGGCGAGCTGGCCGGACGCCTCCGCGACGTGGGCTTCGGCGCCTCGGTCGCCGCGCCGGTGCAGGTCGGTGGCCGGGTCTGGGGCGTGCTCGTCGCCTCGGCGCCCACGGCGGACGCCCTGCCCGAGGACGCCGAGGCGCGGCTGTGCGCGTTCGCCGAGCTCGCTGCCCAGGCGCTGGCCAACGCGGATGCCTACGAGAAGCTGGCGTCGTCACGGGCGCGGATCGTCGAGGCCGGCGACGCGGAGCGCCGGCGCCTGGAGCGCAACCTCCACGACGGCGCCCAGCAGCGGCTCGTCACGCTGGCCGTCAGCCTGCGCCTGGTGGAGGCTCGGCTCGCGGCCGATCCCGACGGGGCCCGCGAGCTGCTCGCCGCCGCCCAGGAGCAGCTCGGCGAGGGGCTGCTCGAGCTGCGCGAGCTCGCGCGCGGGATCCACCCCGCGGTGCTGACCGATCGTGGCCTCGGGGCGGCGGTCGACGCGCTCGCCAGCAGGTCGGCCGTGCCGCTCGAGGTGACCGACGTGCCCCGGGAGCGGCTCCCGCCCCCGGTCGAGGCGGCGGCCTACTACATCGTGGCCGAGGCGGTGACCAACGTCGCCAAGTACGCCGACGCGTCGCTGGTCACCGTGGCGGTCCGGCCCGATGGCGACCAGATGGTCGTCGAGGTCGCCGACGACGGCGTCGGCGGCGCCGACCCCGCGTCCGGCACCGGCCTGCGCGGCATCGCCGACCGCGTGGAGGCGCTGCACGGCCGGCTGCGGATCAGCAGCCCGGCCGGGCGCGGCACCTGCATCACCGCCGAGATCCCCCTCGAGCAGGCCTAGTGGGAACACTGGCCCAGAGGGCCAGGTTCCCTTGCGGGTGTTCGCCCAGGAGGGGGCGAAACCCGCGGCGGGGTAGGGACCGACGCTCCTAGCGACGGTCGAAGTTCCGGTCCTGCACCCGAGCGGGTAGCTCCGTGGCACGGCTCCCATCCACCGCCCCGAGGAGAAAGAGATGACCGCCGCCGAGACCGGTCAGGTGACCGGCACCAAGGACAAGGACTACAACATCATCTGGTTCGTCGAGCAATGC
>JAWVGD010000209.1:0-5708 GCA_033855515.1 Baekduia sp. | reverse complement strand
CACCGCTCTTGGCGGCGGGGCCCGAGCCGGGGACGACGTCGGAGGCCTGGAGGACCGTGGGCGCGGCGCCGGTGGCCGCGGGCACCTTCGGCTTCTTGCTCAGGTCGGTGCTGACGCCGTTGATGTTCGTCTGCGTCGGGAGCGGGCCTGCGGGCTTGGCCGGCGCGGCCTTCGAGGAGGCCAGATCGGTGGGAAGGGTGGTCGTCGGGTCGCCGTCGATCTTGGAGCCGGCGCCGCGGAAGCCGTCGTTCGAACTGCCGCCGCATCCGGTGGCAACGGCTGCAGCGAGCGACAGAACGCTCAGGGAGAGGGCGATGGAGCGGGTTCTGGTCATGGGAAGTCGGGCATCCTAGCCGCTCTTTCTTAAGCTCCGGTGCGCCGTCGCCGGCTTGCGGCCGCCGGTCGTCACGACCGCGGCCGATCCCTGACCGCGCACGCGCGGTCCGCAACACGGTGTTCGTCGACGCTGAGAGTGGCGGGAGAAGGATTCGAACCTTCGAAGGCGTAGCCACCTGATTTACAGTCAGGCCCCTTTGACCGCTCGGGTATCCCGCCAAGCGCCGCCGGAAGTTTAGCGACCGGCGCCGCAACCTTTCGTCTCGTCAAATGGTCTAGCTCCTAGATGGCCGCGATCGACGCACCGCCCCCTGCCCTCCCGCCCACGATGCTCGCCGCGATGGCCGACGAGACGCTCGTCGGCCTGGTCGCCGCCGGCAGCGACGACGCGTTCGCCGCACTGGACGACCGCTACCGGCGCCGGCTGGTGCGCTTCGCGCGCGGGTTCGTGCCCGGCGGGACCGCGGACGCCGAGGACGTCGTGCAGGACGCGATGGTCCGCGCCGTGCGGGCGCTGCGCAATGGCAGCCGCCCCGAGACGCCCGGCCCCTGGCTGCACCGCATCACGCGCAACTGCGCGCTGGACCTCACGGCCTCGCGCCGGCGCCATCCGGTCGTCGAGCTCGCCGACCACGCCCACCCTCCGGCCGAGGACGCCCAGGAGGCCGTGGAGCGCCGGATGGGCGTGCGCGGCCTCGTCGACGACGTCGTGCGCCTGCCGGACACGCAACGCTCCGCGCTGGTCCTCCGCGAGCTCGAGGGCCGCAGCTACGCCGACATCGCCGACGAGCTGGACGTCACGGTCCCCGCGGTCAAGTCGCTGCTCGTCCGCGCCCGCCAGGGCCTCAAGCGCGCCCGCGAGGACCGTCGCGTCGCCGCGTGGCTGCCGTTGCCGCTGCTGGGCCGCGTGCTGGAGCGCCTGACCACGGCCTTGGAGCCCGTCGCTGCGACCGCCACGCCGAAGGTCGCCTGCGCCGCGGTCGTCGTCGCCGGCTCGCTGCCGATGATCGCCGGCCCGTCGGCCAAGGCCCCGCCGGTCCACCGGCACGTCTCCCACGCCGGACCGGCCGTCACCGCGGTCGCGCCGCCGTCGCATGGCGCCGGCCCGGCGATCGTCGCGCCCAAGGGCAAGCTCGCCGCCTCCGTCTCGGCCACCGGCGGGGTGGGCGCGGGCGCCGCCCCCGCGGCGTCGGCCGCCGACATCGCCGCGGCCCTGCACACCGACTGCGCCGACGGCGTCATCGACGGCACGTACGCACGGAGCGTGCTGTTCAAGGCGCTGGACGCCTCGCAGCAGGGCGCCGAGTACGGCGACTGCGGTCAGGCGCTGCTGACGGCGACGCTGATCAAGGGCTGACCCGCCAGGCTTTCACCTGGCGGGCCAGCCTTGAAAAGTGAGGGGTGCGCTCCCCAGCGCACCCCTCTGACCCCTCTCCTCCTCCGGGAAAGTTTCCCCGGACTACGAGGCGTCCCTGAGGCGCTGTGCCTCTGGGAGCGACTCGAGCTTCTTAAGCGTGTGGTTCTCGATCTGGCGGATCCGCTCGCGCGTGACGTTGAACGCGCGGCCGACCTCCTCCAGGGTACGCGGTCGGCCACCAGTAAGGCCGAAACGCATCTCGATCACCTCGCGCTCCCGCTGGGGCAAGGCCGCCAGCGCACGATGGACGTTCTCTTTGCGGAGGTTCTCCGCCGCCAGCTCGAACGGCGATTCCGCGGTCTGATCCTCGACGAAGTCGCCGAGCTCGGACTCCTCCTCGTCGCCGATCGGCTTCTCCAGCGAGATCGGCTGCTGGCTCATCCGCAGGATGTCGCGCACCTCGCGCGGCGTGCAGTCGAGCTCGGAGGCGATCTCCTCGGGCGAGGGCTCACGGCCGAGCGACTGGACGAGCTGGCGCTCGACGTGCACGACCTTGTTGAGCTTCTCGACCATGTGGACCGGGATGCGGATCGTCCGGCCCTTGTCGGCGATGGCGCGGGTCACGGCCTGCCGGATCCACCACGTGGCGTACGTGGAGAACTTGTAGCCGCGGCGGTAGTCGAACTTCTCCACCGCGCGGATGAGGCCCAGCGAGCCCTCCTGGATGAGGTCCAGGAACGTCAGGCCGCGGCCCAGGTACCCCTTGGCGATCGAGACGACGAGGCGCAGGTTGGCCTCGACCATCTGCTGCTTGGCGCCCATGTCGCCGCGCTCGATGCGCTTGGCCAGCGACACCTCCTGCTCGGCGGTCAGCAGCGCCACCCGGCCGATCGACCGGAGGTAGAGCCGCAGCGAGTCGAGGCTCGGCTCGACCGTGAGGTCGATCTCCGGCTTCTTGCGGGTCTCGGCGGGCGAGGGCGACTGGCGCTCGGCGGCCGCAGCCTCGACGCGCCCGCTCTCCGACGTGACCGGCTTGCCGTCGGCCGTGACGATGGAGATGCCTTGCTCGTCGAGATGCTGGTGCAGCTCGGTGAGCTGCTCCTTGGTGATCTCCACCTCTTCGAGCGTGGTGGTGATCTGCTCGATGGTGAGGAACCCGCGCTCGTGCCCTTCCTGGATGAGCGTGCGAAGCTCGTCGAGCTCCGTGATGGGTGCCTCGTCAGCAAGCAGAACGTCGGTCTTGGTGCTCAACCCGATCCTTGTGGACGTCGTTCCCGGGCCTGACACCCCCGTGCCATGGCCCCTCTCTCTTCCCTACTGCCATTCGGAACGCACCCCGAGGTGCAAGTGCGACGTGACCGCCGCATGAGGCTGAGCCGTCTTCCTCTTTCGTCATATGACGGAGGGACTCGTAGCCGACGTCGGGATTGTTAGCACAGGTTAGGACGGGCTGGGAATCCCAAAAACTGGTGTTCCCGTCAACCCGTATAGCCGAGTACCGGTGTCTTGCAGGAACAACTGCCCGGAGGACCAGGGTCCGGGCCGGCCCGGCACCGGCCCGCCGACCCTCCGTCAGCGCGCGGACGCCACCTCAAGCTCGCCGCCGACGTGTCGAACCCGAGGGTGTGAGGCCCGGCATCCCAGGACGGTTGCTGCGCGTGCTCGGCGTCGCCGTCGCGTACGCGCTGGCGACGCGCTGGGCGCTCGCGACGCCCTTGCGCAGCGGGGTCATCGCCGTCTGGCCGGCGGCGGGCATCGCGCTCGGCCTCATGCTCCGCGGCGGCATCGGGCTGTGGCCCGGCGTGCTCGTCGGCGCCTACCTCGCCAAGGTCGGGGCCGATGGCCCGGTGGCCACGATCGGCGGGGCGATCGGGCCCACGGTCGAGGCCGTCGTCTGCGTCGCGCTCATCAACGGCTACGTGCGGCCGATGCCCCGGCCGGACGTCGCGCGCGTCGCCGGCATCGCCGTCGTGGTCGTCGGCGCCACCGCCAGCGCGCTGCTGGGCCAGACCTCGCTGTGGCTGCAGGGCGAGATGCTCGGGCCCGATTGGATCCAGGCGGTCATGCGCTGGGCGCTCGGCGACATCACGGGCATGCTGCTGCTGGCTCCGCTGATCCTCGCGGCCCGCTGGCCGCCGCCGCGCCTCCGTGTGCTGCGCGTCGCCGAGGAGCTGCTCGCCGGCGGCGGGTTCGTCGGTGTCGCGCTGCTGATCTTCGCGCGGCCGAACGGCCAGATCTGGATCCTCATCCCGATCGGCGTGTGGCTCGTGCTGCGCGGGTCCAAGCTCACGGTCGGCGTCGCCTCGATGCTCCTGACGATCGTCGCGGTGCGGGCGACCGCCGCAGGTCACGGACCGCTCGCCCAGGGCGACCCGTCCGACGTCCTGCACGCCCAGGTCTTCGCCGTGATGATCTCGGCCTGCCTGTTCCTCCTGTCGTCGCTCACCACCGACCGGCGCCGGATGCTCGAGGAGCACCGCCGCCTGTCGGAGGAGGCGGCCGCGCTGCGCCGGGTCGCCACCGCCGTGGCCGGCGGGGCCAACCTCCAGGAGGTCGCCGAGCTGGCCGGACGCGAGGTCGCGTCGCTGCTGGGGCTCGACGTCGGCGTCGTCGTGGCCTTCGAGGCCGACTCCCACGTCGTGCGCAGCGTGGGCCAGGGCCAGGCCGACGGGGGCTTCGCGGCCGCGCTGCCGCCCTACGTCCCGATCGCCCGCGGCAGCGCGATCGACCGCCTGCGCCGCACCGGTGCCCCGCAGCGCTTCGACGAGCGCCGCTCGATGACGCTCACGATGGCGCCCTACCAGCAGCGCGTCGCGGCACCGATCATCGTCGAGGCGCGCCTCTGGGGCGCCCTGATCGTCTGCACGACGCGCATGGACGACCTCGGCACCAACGTCGAGGACCGCCTCCAGCACTTCGCCGAGCTCGTCGGGATGGCGATCGCCAACGCCGACGCCCACGCCCGGCTGCTCGCGCAGGCCACGACCGACCCGCTCACCGGGCTGGTCAACCACCGCGCGTTCCACGAGCGCCTGAACGAGGAGGCCGCCGCCGCGCAGCGCCACGGGCGCGCGCTCGCGCTCGCCGTCTTCGACATCGACCGCTTCAAGCAGATCAACGACACGCTCGGCCACGTCGGCGGCGACGTCGTGCTGGCCGAGACCGCCCGCCGCATGGCCGCAGCGTCGCGGACCGGAGAGATCGTCGCCCGCATCGGCGGCGACGAGCTGGCGCTGCTGATGCCGGGGGTCGACGGCGAGGCCGCGCACGCGGCCGCCGAGCGCGTGCGCCGCGCCGTGGCCGCCACGCCGTTCCCGGGTGCCGGCGCGATGACGCTGTCGGCCGGCGTCTGCGACCTGTCGCAGGCCGGTGAGCCGGAGGAGCTGCTGCGCCTCGCCGACGGCGCGCTGTACTGGGCCAAGGCCCACGGGCGCGACGCCTGCATCCGCTACAGCCCGCAGGTCGTCGAGGAGCTCTCGGCCGACGAGCGGGCCGACCGCCTGGAGCACGCGCGCTCGCTGGCCGCGCTCGGGGCGCTGGCCAAGGCGATCGACGCGAAGGACCCCGCGACGATCCGCCACTCCGAGCGCGTCGCCGCGCTGGCCGGCGAGCTGGCGGCCGAGGCGGGCTGGAGCCCGTTCGAGGTCGCGCGCCTCTACGACGCCGCGCTGGTCCACGACGTCGGCAAGATCGGCGTGCCCGACGCCGTGCTCAGCAAGCCCGCGCGGCTGACCGACGCCGAGTACGACGTCATCAAGCGCCACGCCGACCTCGGCGCCCGCATCGTCGCCGGCGTCCTGGACCCCGAGCAGACCACGTGGGTGCGCGGCCACCATGAGCGCCACGACGGCCGCGGCTACCCCGACGGCCTGGCGGAGGACGCGATTGCCGAGGGCGCCCAGCTGCTGGCGCTGGCCGACGCCTGGGACGCGATGACCGGCGCGCGGGTCTACAGCGCGCCGATGGAGCTGGCCGCCGCGATGGACGAGGTCCGCCGCGGCGACGGCTCCCAGTT
>JAWVGD010000208.1:0-3632 GCA_033855515.1 Baekduia sp. | reverse complement strand
ACCGCCCGCGTCGCCGGCGGCGACCTCTCGGTCCGCGTCCCGGTGCTCGGCACCGACGAGACGGGCCGCCTGGCGGGGTCGTTCAACAAGATGGTGTCGGGCCTGGGCGAGCGTGAGCGGCTGCGGGAGGCGTTCGGCGCGTTCGTCGCCCCGGAGGTCGCCGAGCGGGTGCTCAGCGAGGGCACGGTCCTCGAGGGCCAGGAGGCCGAGGTGACGATCCTGTTCCTCGACATCCGGAACTTCACCGCGTTCGCAGAACGCGAGGGCCCGCGGGAGGCGGTCGCGCGGCTCAACGAGTTGTACGAGTTGATCGTCCCGGTCCTCGTGCGCCACGGGGGGCACGCCAACAAGTTCGTCGGCGACGGGCTACTCGGCGTCTTCGGCGCTCCGGACCGGCTCGCCGACCACGCCGACCGCGCGGTCGCCGCGGCGCTGGACATCTCCGCCTGCGTGCGCCAGCACTTCGGCACGCGGATGCGCATCGGGATCGGCCTCAACTCGGGGCCGGTCGTCGCGGGCACGATCGGCGGCGGAGGGCGCGTCGAGTTCACCGTCATCGGCGACGTCGTCAACACCGCGGCGCGCGTCGAGGAGGCGACGCGCCAGACCGGGGACGAGGTCCTGCTGACCGAGGCGACGCGCGAGCTTCTGCGGGAGAAGCACGGCGGCTTCGTCGGCCGCGGCGACGCAGAGCTGAAGGGCAAGTCGAGGCGGGTGCGGCTGCACGCGCCGCTGGCCGCCGCGGCGGCCAGCCCTTCCGTGACCCTGCGCGCGATCTAGAACTAGATGTTGACCAGGCCCGCGAGGATCTGGTCGTCGAAGACGTCCTCCTCGTGGCCGGAGGTCAACGCGGCCGCGGGGGCCAGCATCGGGTACGTCGCATCCTGCTCGCGGGTGAGGGCGGCGAAGCGACGGGTCGCGGGGCTCTGCGGGCTCAGCGGCGCTTCCTGCTCGAGACGATCGTCCATAGGACGCCTCCTTCTCGTGGATTGCCTTCCGACCAGTTCTACGCTTCTCGCCCGCACGTGCAACACGTAGGTCGCTGGGGCACACCCGGTTGGGTGTTAGAGGAAGCCTCTGAACGACATCCGGATCGTTGTGGGGCTCGCGCATTGGTGGTCGGCGTCCCGGCACGGCAGGATGGGACGATGAGCACGGAGACCGAGCAGGGAACGCGCGTTCACGGCGGCCGGTTGATCGCCCGCCGGCTGAAGGCCCACGGGGTGAGCAAGCTGTTCACGCTGTCGGGCGGCCACATCTTCTCCATCTACGACGGCTGCCGCGAGGAGGGCATCGACATCGTCGACGTCCGCCACGAGCAGACGGCGACGTTCGCGGCCGAGGGCTGGGCGAAGGTCACGCGCACGCCCGGGGTCGCGGCGCTGACCGCCGGTCCGGGCGTCACCAACGGGATGAGCGCGATCGCCTCGGCGCAGTCCTCGGCGTCGCCGATCCTCGTCCTCGGCGGCCGCGCGCCGGCGATGCGCTGGGGGATGGGGTCGCTGCAGGAGATCGACCACGTGCCGTTCGTCGCGCCGCTGACCAAGCTGGCGGCGACCGCCGGCTCGCCCGACGAGATCCCGGGCCTCGTCGACGACGCGCTGGCGACCGCGATGGCGCCGCACTCGGGCCCCACGTTCCTGGACTTCCCGATGGACCACGTGTTCTCCGAGGGCCAGGACACCGGGACCGAGGGCGCGCTGCACGATCCGCTCAGCGAGCCGGTCGCCGAGGGCGTCGAGCGCGTCGCGGCCCTGCTCGACGCCGCCGAGCGCCCGGTGATCATGGCCGGCACGAACCTCTACTGGGGCCGCGGTGAGACCGCGCTGCTGGAGCTGGCCGAGCGTCGCGGCATCCCGGTCTACCTCAACGGCCAGGCGCGCGGCTGCGTGCCGGCCGACCACCGGCTCTTCTTCTCGCGGGCCCGCGGCGACGGGCTCAAGGGCGCCGACCTCGCGCTGGTACTCGGCGTGCCGATGGACTTCCGGCTCGGCTTCGGCGCGTCGTTCGGCGAGGCGACCGAGATCGTGGTGATCGACCGGGCCGAGCCGGTGCGCCCGCATCCGCGGCCGGTCGTCGCCGAGCTGTACGGCGGCCTTGACGCGACGCTGCGCGCGCTGATCGGCGACGGCCGCGACACCGCCGACTGGGTCGCGCACCTGCGCGGCAAGGAGACCGAGAAGCGCGAGGCCGAGCGGGTCGAGCTGGACGACGGCCGCGCGCCGCTGCACCCTATGCGTCTCTACCGCGAGCTCGGCGAGCTGCTCGACCGCGACGCGATCGTCATCGGCGACGGTGGCGACTTCGTCTCCTATGCCGGACGGGTGATCGATACCTACCAGCCGGGCTGCTGGCTGGATCCGGGCCCGTTCGGCTGCCTCGGGACCGGCCCGGGCTACGCGCTGGCCGCCAAGTTGGCCCACCCCGACCGCCAGGTCGTGCTGCTGGTGGGCGACGGCGCCTTCGGCTTCAGCGGCATGGAGTTCGACACGCTCGCACGCCACGGCGTGAACATCGTGGCCGTGATGGGCAACAACGGGATCTGGGCGCTGGAGAAGCACCCGATGGAGTTCCTGTACGGGTATTCGGTGGCCGCGGAGCTGCGGCCCGAGACGCGCTACGACCAGGTCGTCGAGGCGCTCGGCGGGCACGGAGAGCTGGTCCGGACCCCCGACGACCTGAAGCCCGCGCTGGCGCGCGCCTTCGAAGCTGGCGCCCCGGCGCTCGTCAACGTGCTGACCGACCCGACGGTGGTCTATCCGCGCAAGTCGAATTTGGCCTGACGGCGTTCGGCCGGATTCCGGCAAGAAGAAGCCTTGTAGTTTCCGGTGCGACATTGCACAGGCCGAAAAGCCGGAAGCCGCCCCGAAGAGCGGCTTCCAAACTCGGTCCCGACAGGACGGGCAGGGGTACGTGCCTTGCGGGGACCTGATTGTTTGGCCCGAGCGGCGGGAGGCGCCGATTCGATGCGGCTTCGCCCGGACCTATCCACCGGGAAGGCGGAAGAACGTGCCTGTTCGGCACGCACACCCTTCGACCCGGCACGTGCCAGTATCCGGTGGCCCGGAAGGGGTCACAATCAGACACCCGTCCACCCGCGTTCCAAGAAGTGGGGATGCGAGGTACAACCGGCGGCAGCGGCGAACGGGAGGCGCAGGCTGTGACATCGTCGCCCGCGTCGCGCAAAGCGGCCGGGGCGGGCGTGTTCCTCAGCCCTCGCCCGTCCCCGGTGCTGTTTCGGTCGTCTAGCGGCCCGCGGCCGCTCGCTCGAGGGCCGCGCCTCGCAGGATGTCGTGCTCGGAGACCTCGACCTCGTCCAGGCCGAACACGTGCAACGCCTCGATCAGGAGGGCGACCCCGGCGACGATCGCCGGTGCGCGACCCGGGTCCAGGCCGGTGACGTGGCGCCGTTCCTCGTCGGTCATCGCCGCCAGGCGCGCGAGGAGCGTCTCGAGGTCCGAGTCCCGCAGCCGGAAGCCGTGGACGCGCGCGGGATCGTAGGGGTCGAGCTCCTGCAGGATGGCGGCGCAGGACGTCGCGGTGCCCGCGACGGCGATGCCCGCGTCGACCGGCGGGCTGGCGGCCACGGCGCCGCTGAAGATCTCCCGCGCCTCGGCCGAGAGCTGGTCCCG
>JAWVGD010000207.1:0-2730 GCA_033855515.1 Baekduia sp. | reverse complement strand
TGGGGCGGGTGGTTGGACGAGGTCTGCGCCGGCATCGGCGCGGAGGCCGTCGCCTGATGCCCCGCTACGCGGTCCTGCTCTACGAGCGCGTGCTCCCCGACGACCTACCCGAGGAGGTCCGCGCCGGGCACGCGGCGATGCCCGAGCGCGTCGCCGAGGCCGGCGGGCGGATCGTCGCCGGCCTGGCGGTGCGCGAGCCCGAGACGGCGACGTCGATCCGCGGCGACCTGCTGACCGATGGGCCGTTCATCGAGAGCAAGGAGGTGATGGGCGGGTTGTTCATCATCGAGGCGCGCGACCTCGACCACGCGATCGAGCTCGCCAAGCTCACGCCGGTGGTCGACGGCGGTGTCGAGATCCGGCCGCTGATCGACTTCCGAGTGATGGAGGACGGCAGCTGAGCCGCGCGGACGCCGAGCGTGCGGTCGCCGACGCGCACCGTCGTGAGTGGGCCTTCGTGCTCGCCGCGACGGTGCGGGTCACGCGCGACCTCGACGCCGCCCAGGACTGCGTCCAGGACGCCTACCTCGCGGCGCTCGACGCGTGGGCGCGCGACGGCGTGCCGGCGCGGCCGGGCGCATGGCTGACGACGGTCGCGCGGCGCGGCGCACTGAACGCGCTGGCGCGCGGGCGCACGCTCGAGGCCAAGCTGCCGCTCCTCGTCGAGCCGGCGACGCACGAGCCCGAAGGCGAGCGCGCGATGGACGCCGACGACGAGATCGGTGACGACCGCCTGCGCCTGGTCTTCACCTGCTGCCACCCGGCGCTGGCGCGCGACGCGCAGGTCGCGCTCACCCTCCGCCTGGTCTGCGGCGTGGCCACGGCCGACATCGCGCACGCGTTCCTGGTCTCCGAGCCGACGATGGCGGCCCGGATCACGCGCGCCAAGAGGAAGATCGCGGCGGCGTCGATCCCCTACGCGGTCCCGGCGCGCGCCGAGCTGCCGGCGCGCCTGGACGCCGTCCTGACCGTCGTGCACCTGCTGTCGACGACCGGCCACACCGCGCCGTCGGGCGAGACGCTGGTCCGCGTCGACCTCGCCGAGCGCGCGCTGGACCTCGCGCGCATGTTGTACGTGTTGCTGCCGGACGTTCCCGAGGTCGCCGGCCTCCTCGCGCTGCTGCTCGTCCACCACGCACGACGCGCGACGCGGGCCGACGGCGACGGACGCCTCGTGCGCCTGGAGGACCAGGACCGCGCGGCGTGGGACGGCGACGCGATCGCCCACGCCGACCGTCTGGTGGTAGCGGCCCTGCGCGCGCCCGCCGACGGCCCCGCGCCGGGACGCTTCGCGCTGCAGGGCGCGATCGCCGCGCTGCACGCCCAGGCGCCGACCTACGCCGACACCGACTGGCCGCAGATCGTCGCGCTCTACGACGCGCTGCTCGCCGCGTGGCCGTCGCCCGTCGTCGCGCTCAACCGCGCGGTCGCGGTCGCAATGGTCGACGGCCCGGACGCGGGGCTGGCGTTGGTCGCCGGGCTCGAGGCCGACGGACGCCTCGCGGCCTACCGCTACCTACCCGCCGTCAAGGCCGACCTGCTGGGACGGCTGGGGCGCCACGACGAGGCCGCCGCGGCCTACCGCGCAGCGCTCGCGCTGACCGACTCCGCGCAGGAGCGCGTCTACCTCGAGAACCGCCTCGGACGGGTTGCCGCGCATGGCTCGCGCCGCGCGGTCGGTCGGCGCCGAAGCAGGACGAGAAGGCCGAGGGCCTGACATCGTCGGGTGGCGCGGTCAGCAGGTACCAGAGCGAAACAGTATGCGCCGCCTCGCCGCGCGTTCTGGGCACTGCATCGCGTACATGCGCTGACCAGCGCATCGGACCAACGCCGAAGGCGTCCGTCCAGTCCGCGCGGTGACCAGGATCGCGGCTGATCGTCGGATCCATTTATGGTGCGTGTACCGCGGAGGTCCGGCGGTCTCAAACTCGCCCGCGCTGTCGCCGGGCTGATGCACAAAGGTGGACAAGGTTGCTGAGCTTGCGGAAGCGCTGGCCATACGTCGGCGCGCTCATGGCGCTCGTCCTCGCGGTCCTCGCGGGCGGAGCCGTCGCCGTCGGGAGCCTGGGTCCGGATGACCCGACCTACGTTCCGGGGACGCCGTTCCCGAAGCTCGACGAAGCCCAAGAGCAACAGCTCTTGGAGCGCGACAAGGAGTTCGTCGCCGACCGCACCGCGGGCGACGCCCCGCTGGACATCGCCCACGCGGGTCAGTTGCGGTCCAAGTCGGCCAAGGCGGCCAAGCAGCTCTCCAAGAGCCCGCCGTCGCCGACCGCCCCGTCGACCTTCACCGGCGGCTGGTCGTCGGTCGGCCAGCGGCCGATCGGCGAGATCACCCGCTCCTCGTTCAGCCTGGTGCCCATGAACGGGCGCATCGGTGCGCTCGCGATCCGCCCCAGCACGGGTCAGATCATCCTTGGCGGCGCCCAGGGCGGGATCTGGACCTACGACGCGGCCGCCGGCCAGTGGACGCCGCGAACGGACGATCAGCAGACGCAGGCCATCGGCTCGCTCGCCGTCGCGCCGAGCGACGACACGGTCGTCTACGCGGGCACCGGCGAGGGCGCGCTCTCGGGCGACAGCTACTTCGGCGACGGCATCCTGAAGTCGACCGACGGCGGCCAGAGCTGGTCGTCGGTCTCGGGCGACACCTTCCAGGGCGTCTCGATCCCGCGCGTCGTCGTCGACCCGACGAACGCCGACCACCTCTACGCGGCGACCATCCGCGGC
>JAWVGD010000206.1:0-3013 GCA_033855515.1 Baekduia sp. | reverse complement strand
TTGCGGGTGTTCGCCCAGGGGGCGAAACCCGCGGCGGATCAGGGACCCACGCTCATAGTCGCTGGCGCGCGGGCCTCAGCTGTCCAGGAGCCGGGCGCCGCCGCCCGGCGTGACCTGCACCGCGCCGCCGGGGACCGCGACGCCCGGGGGCAGGAGGGCCAGGACGTGGCCGCCGAAGCCGCCGCCGACCATCCGGGCGCCCGCGGCGCCGGCGGCCAGGAGCCTGTCGACGGTGGCCTCGACCGCCGTCGTCGAGGAGTCATAGAGGTCGCGGAGGCTCGCGTGCGACGCGCTCAGCAGGCGGCCCGCCTCCTCGAGGTCGCCGTCGTGCAGCGCGACGATCGTCGCGTCCACGCGCGCGTTCTCCTCCAGGACGTGGCGCGCCCGGCGGTTCAACGGCTCGGGCAGCGCGGCGGCGGCCTCCGGCTCGGCCGCGCTGAGCGTCTCCACATCCAGCCGGGCGGCCGCGTCGTCGCACTCGGCGCGGCGCTCGTTGTAGCCGCCGGTCGCCAGGGAGTGCGTCTCGCCCGAGTCGAGCGTGACCAGCCGCCAGTCGCCGAGGTGCAGCGGCACGGGGGTCACGTCCATGGTCGTGAAGTCGATGCGCAGCGCGTGGCCGTCCTGGCCCAGCAGCGCCGCGGTCTGGTCCAGCAGGCCGGTCTGGGCGCCGACCCAGTCGTTCTCCACCCGCGCGCACAGCCGCGCGAGCGCGGGCCGGTCGGCGGGATCGCGGTCGCCGGCGACGCCGAGCAGGGCCAGGCACAACGCGACCTCCAATGCCGCCGACGACGACAGGCCCGAGCCGCGGGCGAGCGTGCCGGAGATCTCCAGCCGCGCGGCGCGCACCGGGCGGCCGTCGGCCTGCAGCTCGGCGACGACGCCGCGCACGAATGCGCGCCAGCCCTCGCCGCCGCGCGGCGGGTCGGCGACCGGGAACGTGTCGTCCTCGCCGAAGTCGGCCGCGACGGCGATCACGTCGTCGCCGCCGGTCGCCGTCGCGGTGACGCACACGCCTTCGGCGATCGCGAACGGCAGGCTCAGCCCGCCGTTGTAGTCGGTGTGCTCGCCGATGAGGTTCACTCGGCCGGGGCCGAAGGCGGTGACGCGCTCCGGGCCGGCGCTCGCGCCGCTCATCCGCGGAGCTCCGCGCCGTCGGGCACGTGCGTGGGGCCCTCGACGGTCACGTCGCCGAGCACGGTCACCCCGGCGCCGAACGTCACGTCGCCATGCACGGTCAGGCGCTCACAGCGGCGCAGCGACGGCGGCCCGTGCGGGAGTCGCTGCTCCATCCCGGCGAGCTGCTTGAAGTACCGGGGGTCGAGCGCGACGACCGGAGGCGGGCCGTCGAAGGCGGGGGAGAGGTGGCCATCGTCCTGCAGGTCGTAGGCGTCGGAGCGGACGACCAGGAGGTCGTCGGTCGTCTTGACCGGCGCGAAGCGGCGGCGCGGGACCAGGACGGCGCGCGCCCCGTCGATCGCGCCCAGCGCGGCGCCCATCGCGGTCTCCAGCTGCAGGACCTCGGGCGAGTCGCCGTCGCCGGGGTCGACGGTCTTGCGGTTGACGATGAGCGGCAGGTCGGGGCCGCCGGGCTCGGCGTCCAGCAGGCGCTCCAGCGCGCGCAGGTTGACCCAGAGGTTGTTGGTGTTGTAGTAGCGCCACCGCTCGACGTCGGTGAACGAGGGGTCGTCCTCCGGCGTCTGCGCCGTCTCACGTAGGACCAGGCGCCCGTCGCGCCGGGCGATGTGGCCGCCCTTGCGGTCGGCCGCGGTCCCGCGCACGACCTCCATGACGAACGGGACGCCCTCGGCGTCGGCCCAGGCCGGGATGCGCGGGTCGACCTCGGCGCCCAGGTTGTCGCTGTTGCTCACGAAGGCCCAGTCGTACCCGGCGGCGCGCAGCCGCGCGAGCGTGCCCGAGGCGGCCAGCGACACGTACAGGTCGCCGTGGCCGGGCGGACACCACTCCAGCGCGGGGGCGTCCGGCCACGACACGGGCTCCAGCGTGTCGGCGCGCAGCTTCGGCTCACGGCTCTGGAGGAAGTCGGCGGGGAGGTCGCCGGAGCCGTCGGCGAGCTCCGGATGGCGCTCGGACAGCGCGGCGACCGTCGCCTTGCGCGTGGAGAACGAGTCCATGAGCACGAGCGGCAGGCGGACGCCGTGGCGCCGGCGCAGGGCCAGGACCTGCGCCGCGATGAGGTCGAGGAACGTGCGGCCGGGCTTGACGTCGATGAGCGATTTGGGGCCGCGCAGGCCCATGCTCGTGCCCAGGCCACCGTTGAGCTTGACGACAGCGACCCGGTCGAGCACGGCCGCCGCGGCGCGATCGTCGCCGCCCGGCGCGAGGTCCTCCAGAGCGGGCACGTCGCGGACCGGCTCGAGCGTGTCGCCCGGCAGCAGGCCGGCGCCGGGGTCGCGCAGCTGGGCGAAGCGCTGCGCGAACGCGGCGAGGACCGGCTCCGCCGCGCCGTCTGCACGCAGCCGGTCCAGGGCCTTCTCGAGTGCGGCATCGGTCACGGGCCTGACGCTACCCGCCGACCGCCTCAGGCTCCCATCGGCATCATGGTCGCCCATGACGCCTCCCCGTCTCGCGATCGCGTTCGCCGTCCTGCTGGTCGCCGGGATGGTGATCGCGGCGATCGGGACGAGCACGACGCTCGACGCCACGGGCTTGGCGATGGGCGGCGTGGCCTGTGTGGGCCTGGTGTCGACGGCGTTCTGGGCCGTCGGGCGGTCCGAGGACCGCCAGCGCGAGCGCGATCGCCGTCCCGGCGGCTGACGGCGCCGCTCCTGACGCCGGTCGGTCTGGCAGCGTTCGGTGCCGATCAGCGGCTGCCGCCTCCCGTCTTCACGGCCCGCGGACGCCGAGGCGAGCACAGCCGAGGGCCGGGACCGCGCTAGACTCCGCGCCCCTTGGCTGGGTAGCTCAGCTGGTTAGAGCGCACGACTCATAATCGTGAGGTCCGGGGTTCGAGTCCCCGCCCAGCTATCGCCCGAGACCCCCGTATTTGCGGGGG
>JAWVGD010000205.1:0-4110 GCA_033855515.1 Baekduia sp. | reverse complement strand
ACGGCGGTCGCCGGGCTCGAGGTCATCGACCTCCTGCGCCTGCGCCGCGATGCGCCGGGCAGCCTCGTGGTGCTGGCCGACGGCCGCTACGCCGTCTGCGGGCAGGTGCTCGTCATGGGTGCCCGGCGCCAGGTCACGGCGTGGGTCGAGCGCCGGATGCGCGGCGCGGGCGAAGCCGAGCGGGCGTGGCTGCGCACGGTGCTGGGCGCGGTCGCGGCGGATCTGACCGAAGCGGGTAGCGCCGGCTCCGGCGTCCCGCCGGCCGCCGAGCCCGCCTGAGACACTTCGACGCGCATGGCCAAGCTCGACGAAGACCAGCTCCAGCAGTTCTACGAGCAGTGCTACACGCCGGGCGTCGACGGGGACAAGTACCGCCGCTGGCGCGACCTCGGCGCGGTGGGCAAGGCCGACCACGTCGTCGAGCTGGTTCGCCGGGCGGCCCTGCCCGCACCGCGCACGGTCGCCGAGGTGGGCTGCGGCGACGGCGCGGTGCTGACCGAGCTGGGCCGCCGCGACTTCGGAGGCCGGCGCGTGGGCTACGAGATCTCGGCCTCGGGCGTGAAGCTGACGGCCGAGCGCGCCGAGGTCGCCGAGGCGCACGTGTTCGACGGCGCGCGCCTCCCGGCCGGCGACGACGCCTATGACTTGGTGTTCGCCACGCACGTCCTCGAGCACGTGCCGGACCCGGCGCCGCTGACGCGCGAGATGCTGCGCGTGGGTCGCGCGGTCGTGCTCGAGGTCCCGCTGGAGGCCAACGTGTCGGCCCGGCGGCCGGCGGCCCGCGCGGCCTCCGAGGGCGTGGGCCACCTGCACCGCTTCGACCGCGCGGCGATCCGCCGCCTGGTGACCGACGCGGGGTGGAAGGTCGACGCCGAGGTGCTCGACCCGCTGCCGCCGGAGGTCCACCTCTTCGGCGCGCAGACCCCGGTGGCGCGGGCCAAGGGCCACGCGAAGTGGGCGCTGCGCGCCGCCGCCGCGGCGCTCCCGCCGGTGGGCGAGCGGCTCGTGACGCTCCACTTCGCACTCATCGCGACGCCCCGGTAGACGCTCGCCGCGCGCGGACCTACGGCAACAACACCACCTTGCCGGTCGTCGCGCGCGCGGCGAGGGCGGTGTGCGCCGCCGCCGCGTCGGCGAGCGGGAACCGCTGGAGCGCCGGCGTCAGCGTCCCGTCGGCCAGCGCGGCCAGCGCCTGGCGCTCCAGGTCGCGGATGCCGCCCGGGCGCTGCGTGATGCGTGCGCCGAGCGAGCCCGTGACCGTCCGGCCGCCCAGGACGTCGGCGGTCGTCAGCGCCGTCGGCTCGCCGGACGAGAAGCCGAAGACGACCAGGCGCCCGGTGGGGGCGAGCAGCGTCAGCGCGCCACGCCCGACCGCGCCCCCGACGCCGTCGAAGGCGAGCGAGACGCCGCGGCCGTCGAGCGCGGCGGTGACGGCGCCCTCCCAGCCCGCCTCGCGGTAGTCGACGGCGACCGTGGCGCCCAGCGCCCGCACGTGCGCGACCTTCTCGGGCCCGCCGGCGACGCCGACCACTCCGGCGCCCGCCGCCAGTGCCGCCTGCAGCAAGAGGGTCCCGATGCCGCCCGCGGCGGCGGTCACCAGGACCGTGTCCTGCGCGGTGATCGCGCCGGCCTCCAGGATCGCCATCGCCGTGCGGCCCGTGCCGATCATCGCGACGGCCTGCTCGGCGCCGACGCCGTCGCCCAGCTCATGCAGCGCCTCGACCGGCGCGACGGCGCGCTCGGCGTAGCCGCCGCCGGCCTGACCGAGATGACCGACGACGCGCCGTCGCAGCCAGCGCTCGTCGACCCCGGGTCCGAGGGCGTCGACCGTGCCGGCGACCTCACGACCGGGGGTCATGGGCAACGCCGGCAGGGGGAAGGGACCCATCTGGATCCCGCGGCGGATCGACAGGTCGATGACGTGTACGCCCGCGGCCTCGACGGCGATCGCGACCTGCCCTTCGGCCGGCTGCGGATCGGCAAACACCTCGAAGCGCAGGTTCTCGGCGGGGCCGAACTCGTACTGGCGAATGGCGTTCATCCGACGATCATCGAACCTCAACCGCCGTTGAAGTCAAGGAGCGCCGGAAGGATCCGGGCACGCGAGCGTCCTTGCTCGATGACGGTCCTCCCACCTCTCCTCCCCGGAGGCATCTCCATGAAGCGCATGATCCTGCTCCCCGTCCTGGCGGTCGCCATCGCTGCCGCGGTCGTCGTGGTCGCCTTGGCCGACAACGGCAACGGCAACGGCAGCCGCAGCGCAAGCTCCTCGCCGGCCTACTCGTCCTCGTCGTCCTCGAGCGGCGGCCTCTACGGCAGCCCGGCGCCGGCCGCCGCCCCCGCCGCGAGCGCCGCTGCCGCCAAGGGCGGCGCCGCCCGCATCGCGACCGCGAGCCACGGCGTCGGCACGATGCTCGTCGACGCCCGCGGCCGCAGCGTGTACCTGTGGAAGGCCGACACCGGCAAGAAGAGCATGTGCTCCGGCGCGTGCGCGCAGTCGTGGCCGGCGGTGACAACCAAGGGCGCGCCCAAGGCGGGCGGCGCGGTCAAGGCCTCGCTGCTGGGCACCAGCAGGCGCTCCGACGGGACCACGCAGGTCACCTACGCCGGCCACCCGCTCTACACGTTCGCCGGTGACAGCGCGGCGGGCCAGCTCAACGGCCAGGGCAGCAACGGGTTCGGCGCCGTGTGGCTGGTCGTCGCGCCCAACGGCAAGGCCATCACCCGCACCGCGGGCTGAACGGCCGGCAGCGCGGCACCGGGCGGCCGCGACGTCGCCCTCGCGCGCGGATGAGCAGCAGCCGCTTGCGGCTGCTGCTCATGTCGCCCAATGAATCGGAGGGGGGACGTTTCGACCCCACCGGAGCCGACCCCGGGGTAGGGTCGCCCGACCCGTGCCGCAGCCGACCGCGACCCCCGCACTCCGCCACCTGCGCACGCGCGACGGCACCGCGCAGGCGACCACGCCCGTCGAGCTGTTCTTCGACCTCGTCTACGTCTTCGCGGTCACGCAGCTCTCACACCTGCTCCTGCACGACCTCGGCGCCGCCGGTGCCGGGCGGGCCGCGTTCCTGCTGCTCGTGGTCTGGTGGGCGTGGATCTACACGACCTGGATGGTCAACTGGTTCGATCCGCAGACGCCGGCCGTCCGCCTCGTCCTGGTCGGCGTCATGCTCGCCAGCCTGCTGGTCGCCGCCGCGCTGCCCGAGGCGTTCGGCCACCGTGGCGCCCTCTTCGCCGGCGCGTACGTCGCGCTTCAGGTCGGGCGTAACGTCGCGGGCGCCGCGCTGCTGTCGCGCGACCACCGGCTGCGCGCGGTCTTCGAGCGTCTCGTGGCCTGGAGCGTCGCGTCCGGCGTCCTGTGGCTCGCGGGCGCGACGCTGCAGGGCGACCGCCGGCTGCTGCTGTGGGTCCCCGCGCTGGCGCTGGACCTGGCGGCACCCGCCACGGGCTACTGGCTCCCGGGGCGCGGCCGGGCGCAGACGACCGACTACGCGATCGAGGGGTCGCACTTCGCCGAGCGCTGCCAGGGCTTCATCATCATCGCCCTCGGCGAGTCGATCGTCGTCACCGGCGCCACCGCCGCCGACCACGGGCTGACGACGCCGGTCGTGGCCGGGCTCGTGATCGCGTTCCTGGAGACGGCGGCGCTCTGGTGGCTGTACTTCGGCGCGGCCGCCGAGCACTCGCGCCGCGCGATGGCCCAGAGCGACGATCCGGGCCGCCTGGCGCGGGACGCCTACACCTACCTGCACCTGCCGATCGTGGCCGGGATCATCGCCACCGCGGTCGCCGACGACCTCCTGCTCGCCGCGCCGCGGGATCCGCTGCAGACGGCCGGGATCGCCATGGTGCTCGGCGGCCCGGCGCTCTACCTGCTCGGCGAGAGCCTGTTCCGGCTGCGGATGACCGCCACGGTCAACCCGCGGCGGCTGGTCGTCGTCGCGGTGCTCGTGGCGCTGGCGGCGCTCGGGCCGCACGTGTCGGCGCTGGCGCTCGCGGCGCTCGTCACCGCCCTGCTCGCGGCGCTGGCGCTCACCGAGTGGCGCGTTCCCGGTCGCTAGGAGCGTGGGTCCCCGCGGGTTTCGCCCCCTGGGCGAACACCCGCAA
>JAWVGD010000204.1:0-7828 GCA_033855515.1 Baekduia sp. | reverse complement strand
GCCCTGGCGGGGCTCGACGCGCGCGAGCTCGAGCACCGGGAACGGCGGCGGCTCGGTGCTCGCGCGATACCGCGCGAGGTGCTCGGGGCCGAGGCCGGCGAACGCCGCCTCGACGAGCTCGACGTAGGCGCGCTGCAGGACGACCTCGTCGCCGCCCGCGCGCCCTCGGGCCACGCGCGCCCGGCCGGGCGCGCGTCCGACGAACGCCCAGACCGGCGCGCCGGGCGCGGGCGCGACCGCGGCGGTCACGTCGATGCGCCGGTACTGACGCTCGCGCGCGTCGAGCCCCGCCAGGGCGGTGGCGTCGACGGCCAGCAGCCCGCCGCCGACGGTGGTGGCGGCGTCGGGCTCCAGGTCCAGGAACGCGACGTCGACCGGCGGCCGCGTGCCGTCGGGCAGCTCGTAGACCTTGTAGCCGGGCACCGCGACGCGGTTGTCCATCGCCACGCCCCACACCCGCCGGAACCCGCGCAGGGTGGCCACGCGCGCGGCGCCGGCCACGAGCGACCCGTAGCCGAAGACGTAGGCCTCGGTCTGCCTCACGCCACGGCCCTCAGGTCAGCGGCGTCGTCGTGCCGCCGCGAACGAGCGCGACGGATCGCACCTGCGGCGTTCCTGCGCTCGACGTCCAGTCCTGCTGCACGCTGAACTGCGAGTAGCCCCGGGCCGCGGCGAAGCTGATCGCGGTGTCGCGGTCCGCGGGGATCGTCCAGGATCGGCTGCCGACGGTCACGCGCTGCGGCCGCGGGCCGCCGCGGTAGCTGACGCGCACCTGCGCGGGGGCGTCGAGCCACAGCGCGCCGGTCAGCGCGGCACGGCAGCTGATCGGTGCCGTGGTCGGGATGATGTCCGGTCGCTCGCCGCTGTACCCCGGTGTCCGCCGCGGGCACGGCAGCACGATCAGCGACTGCGCGCGCGGCGTGGTCGCCGGGGCCACCTCGATGATCCGGCCCCAGTTCGGGTCCGACGCCGAGGCGATCTCGTCGTGGAGGGTCACGCGCGCCGCCGGGTCGTTGATGAGCAGCCGGTGCGGGACGGGGCCACAGTCCGGCGAGACCCGGAGCAGCCCCGCGACGTCGAAGTGAAACGGGCAGGTCTTGCCCTCGACCGCGCGTCCGGCGAGGCCTTCGGCCGGCCCATAGGCCTGCGTGACCGAGCGGTTGAAGAAGTCGACATCGTCGAACTGCGGGGCGTTCTGGGTGATCCCGAGCAGTGCGACGGGGCCGCCGGCGTGATGATCGACCCACTCCAGGTCGGCCGGCATGACGCTGCGGAACGAGCTCGCCGTGCGGAACATCTGCCACCAGCTCGCCTGGTCCTGCACGGCGAACACGGCGCCGACCGCGAGGGCCAGGACCACCGCTGCACGAGCCGGAGCCGCGCGCCGGCGGAGCACGACGACGACCGCCAGCAGCACGAGGGCGACGAGCGCCAAGCTGACCCCGGTCCCGGTCCCGAGCACGTTGTCGAGGTGGTAGGTCGTGCCCCAGGACGCACGCTCCTCGCCCATCATCTTGATCGCCGGCCGCGCGAGCAGCCCCAGCGACAGGACCCCGGCGACCCCCAGCGAGACGCGCGACAGCAGTCGCGGCCGCAGCATGAGCGTGGTCGCGAGCACGAGCGCGATCGGCACCGCGTAGGTCACGTAGCGGCCGATCGCCCAATCGGCCGGCGTGTACGCCGCGAGGAAGAAGCCCGTCTGCAGCACGGTCGCCACGGCGGCCGGCCAGAAGACGGCCAGAAGCGGGCCGGTACGGTCGTCGCGCCACGCGGCACGCGAGCAGGCAGCGGCGACGGCGAGCAGGACCGGCACGACGCCGGCGACCACCGTGAGCTCCAGCAGCTGCAGTCCGCTGCGTTCGAGGATCCGGCTGAGCGCCGGACGGAACTTGAAGAACTGGCCGTAGTCGCCGGTGACCGCAGGCGCCGCCAGCGCGACGATCGTCAACAGGACGACGCCCGCGCCGGCGGCGAGGAGGTAGGGGCGGTGGGCCCGCAGGCGCGCACGCCGCTGGGCCGGGTCGCGCAGCACGTCGATGACGAACGCGCACAGCAGCGCGGGCACCAGGACCGCGACCTGGATCCGTGCCCACGTGCCGAGCAGCAGCAGCGCGAGCGCCAGCCAGCCCCAGCGGCTGCCGGGGTGCCGCAACGCCGCGACCGCGGCGCAGAGCGCCGTCGTCGCCAGCGGAAACGCGAGCACCTCCGTCGCGGTCTGGGCGCTGCTGAGCATCCACGTGCCGGCGACCGAGAGCACGGCGGGGATGAGCGCCAGCCGGTTGCTGTCGAAGAGGTCGCGACCCAGCAGCCAGACCGGGATGAGCTGGGTGCACAGCGCCAGCGTCCCGAGGATCTTGGACGCACGCCACGCGTCGACGGTCGAGTGGAAGATCATGTACGCCGGCGTGATCACGTAGCTGTAGAGCGCCGCGGTCTGGTCGACGTGCTTGCCGCGCCAGTCGAAGCCATGGCCGTCGGCGAGCGACCGGGCCAGGTGCGAGTAGCGGAACTCGTCGGGGAACAGGACCGGCAGCGGCGTGTGCAGCGACAGGACCGTGTAGACCGCCGCGACCAGCACGTAGAGCCCGGCGACCATCGCCCACGGGGAGCGCGCCAGCCGCGCCGCGCGCCCGCGTGACGTGTCGCGCCCGGAACCCGCGGCGGCCTTGGCGTGGACATGCGGCACGGCGGAGGGCTCGGTGGCCGGCGTGCTCTTCATCGCGTGCGACTGTAACCCCCGCGCCTGGGGACCGATGGCAGGACCCGCACGAAGGCGGACCCGGTTCTCACCTAGGAGACCGTGTCGCTATCGCGACTGGGGACCCACCTCCGGCGGCGACGGCTGGCCGTCGTGGGCCTCGGCCTCGCTGGCCGCCTACGGCACCCCTAGGCCGCATGGCGCCCGACGGCCTGCGCGACACCCTGACGCGCGCGGCAGACCAGCGCCTTGCTGGCGCCGGCCGACACGCCGAGCACCCGGCCGATGTGCGAGTGCGAGCGGTCCTCGAGCTCGTGCATGATCAGCGCGCGGCGCTGGCGCTCGGGCAGCGCCTCGACGCCGCCGACGACCTCGTCGAGACGCTGGCGGCGGGCGATCGTGGATACCGGGCCCGGGCCGAGGTCGGCGAGGACGGCCTCGTGCGGATCCAGGTCGGTCGTGCGGTTGGGCTTGCGGAGCTGGTCGAGGCAGCGGTTGCGGACGATCGCGTGCAGCCAGGGGCGCAGGGCGATCTCGGCGTCGCCGGTGCGCATCGAGCGCAGCGCCCGGACGAACGCGTCCTGGACGCACTCCTCGGCGTCGTGGTGGCGGCCGCCGAGCACCTGGCGGGCGTAGGCGATCAGCTGCGCCTCGTAGCGCTGGACGATGGCCGTGAAGGCGGCGTCCGACCCGGTGCGGATGGCCGCCACGAGGGCCTCGTCGGAGGCCGTGCCGGCGCGCGGCGCGCGGGCGTTCGAGCGGGGGGTGAGGACGGAGGTCATGTCCACCATGGTCGCCGCGGGCGGTCTCGCCCGCCAGCACCCCCGGGGCTACACCTTGCCCACCCCAGGTGAGGTGGATCCACACCTAGGTCTAACCTCAGGGGGAGTGCCCGACGACTCCCCGCTCGCCGCCCACGCCGCGTCGCCCGCCGAGCTCCAGGAGCGCCTGAGCGCCGAGCGTGCCGGCGCGCCGTTCCTCGTGCTGCGCGACGGCGCCGGCCGCCAGCAGCTGCTGCGCCTCGGCGGCGACCGCCTCAGCATCGGCCGCGGCGAGACCAACGACGTGCCGCTGCCGTGGGACACCGAGGTCAGTCGCCTGCACGCCGAGCTCGAGTGCATCGCGGGGGAGTGGACGGTCGTCGACGACGGGCTGTCGCGCAACGGCACCTACGTCAACGGCTCGCGGATCTCCGGCCGCGCGCGGCTGCGCGACGGCGACGTCCTCCGGATCGGGCGCACGACGCTCGGCTACCGCCGCCCCGACGCGGAGGAGAGCGTGGAGCGCACGGTGGTCGCCGGTGAGCCGGTCGCGCTGGCCGACCTGCCGCCGATGCAGCGCCAGGTCCTCGTGGCGCTCGCGCGCCCCTACAAGCACGGGGAGTACGCCACGCCCGCGACCAACCAGGACATCGCGGGCGAGCTGCACCTCAGCGTCGACGCGGTCAAGGCGCACCTGCGCTCGCTCTTCCAGCGCTTCGGCATCGAGTCGCTGCCCCAGAACCAGAAGCGCTCCCGGCTGGTCGCCGAGGCGTTCCAGCGCGGCATGCTGACCCAGCGCGATCTGTAGGCCTACTCCGCGTCGATGCGGGTGACGCTCGCGGCGGCGACGTTCGTCACCCAGGCGGTGGAGCCGTGGGCGGCCACCGCGAACGGGTTGCGGCCGACCGGGATCGGGTCGCCGACCGGCTTCCCGGTCTTCGTGCTCATCCGGATGACGGTGTCGTCGAGGAAGCTGGCGACCCAGACGGTCGTGCCCGAGACGGCGATCCCGAGCGGCCCGCTCACGCCCGTCAGGTCGTTGGCGAGGTTCGTCAGCGACCGGTTGTTCTGCGAGACGGTCCCGTCGTTGTAGTTCGTGACCCACACCTGGCCGTCGCCGAACGCCACGCGATGGCGGCCGTTGCCGATCGTCGCGCTCTTGCGCTCACCGGTGGCCGGGTCGATGCGGCTGACGCGGTTGCGGCGGCGGTTGGGGACCCAGACGTAGCCGCCGCCGACGGCGATGTCGCCGACGCCCTCCTGGCCGAACGGGATGATCCGCGTCTGCCCGCCGCTCGGCAGGACCTTGACGATGCTCGACGGCGGATCGGTCGACTTCACGGCGCGGCGCCCGACCCAGACGGCGCCTTCGCCGGTGGCCACCACGACGGCCTCGCCGCTGCCGAGCAGCCGGTCGCCCTGCAGCCGGCCGCTGACCGGGTCGATCCGCACGAGGCGCGCCTGCGGGCCGTTGGTGACCCAGAGCGAGCCGAAGCCCGCCGCGACGCTCGTGGTGCCGTTGCTCCAGGGCAGCTTGATCGTGCGCCGCTTCCCGGTGCGCCCGGCGGGCAGGCCGACGAGCGTGCCGGTGCGCACGCTGGTCACCCAGACACGGCCGCGCGCGTAGGTGATGGCGTTGGGCCGCTGGTCGACGCTGTAGGTCTTGGTCGCGCGCGCCTGGCCCGCGGCGATCGCGCTCGGGCTCGTCGTGGTCTGCCCGCCCGTTGCCGGGGACTTGTCCTTGCCGTTGCCGAGCGCCAGGACGACGATCAGCACCACGGCCGCGCCGGCCAGCAGCGAGGCCACGGGCGCTACCGCCCGGCGGGTCCAGGCCGGCAGCCGCGACCGTGACGGCGCGATCTCGGTGGGCGTGACCGAGGCCGGGACCTGCGTCTCGTCGTCCAGCGCGCCGCCGGGGGCGGCCGCGCCGCGCGCCACCAGCCGCTCCGGCGGCGGGGCCGGCCCGTCCCCCACGGCGGCCAGCGCGGCGCGGCCGAGGTCGCCCGCCGAGGGGAAGCGGTCGCCGGGATCCTTCGCGAGCGCGCGCGCGGCGACGTCGGCCAGCGCGGCCGGGACCCCGGGCTCGAGCGCCCGCGCGTCGGGCGCGTCGTCGTTGAGGTGCGCGTAGAGCGTCGCCTCGTCCGAGTCGCGGCGGTAGGGCGCGACGCTCGTCAGGACGTAGAACAGCAGGCACCCGAGCGCGTAGACGTCGGCGCGCGCATCGACCGCCTCGCCGCGGATCTGCTCGGGCGCGATGTAGCCGAGGGTCCCGACCCACCGGCCGGAGCCCGTCATCGTCGTCTCGCCGGTCAGGCGCTTGGTGAGCCCGAAGTCGGTCAGGTACGCGTGGCCGCCGTCGAGCAGGACGTTGGCGGGTTTGATGTCGCGGTGGATCAGGCCGCGGGCGTGCGCGGCGTCCAGGGCGTTGCCGACCTGGGCGATGATCGCGGCGGCCTGGTGCGGGGCCAGAGGCCCCTCGCGCTGGACCAGCGAGCGCAGGTCCTCGCCGTCGACGAACCGCATCGCCAGGTAGAGGCGCCCGTCCTCCTCGCCGGCCGAGTACACGGGGATGACGTTCGGATGGTCGATGGCCGCCGCGGCGCGGGACTCGCGCACGAACCGCTCCCGGAACGCCTCGTCGCGCGCCAGCGGCGTGGCGATGAGCTTCAGGGCCACGGGGCGCTCGAGGTCGAGCTGCTCGGCCCGGTACACGACGCCCATGCCACCGCGACCGGCGAGGCCGGTGATGCGGTGCCCGGCGAAGACGTCTCCCGCCTGCAGCTCGGTGTCGATCGCGCTCATGCAAGAACCCCGGCGCGGCGCGGCACGTTCGACGGTTCGGGGCGCGAGCCACTCACGCGGGGACCCCACCCCGGCGCGGGACGTTCGACGCTTCGGGGCGCGAGCCACTCACGGCCGCGACGCTATCGCCTGGCCCGGCGATCACGCGCTGTCGCGGAGTCCGGTGTGGGCAATAGACTGCTCGCCTTCGTGCGCCTGTCCTCTGCCGTCCGTTCCGTCGCGTGGGGCGTCGTCGCGGTCGGTCTCGCGGTCCCGTTGGCTCGTCGCCGCCTCGGGATCCCGCCGCCCGTCGTCACCGTCACCGCCGCTGCCGCCCCGCTGGCCCTCAGCGTTGCGGTCCCGCGTTCGATCAAGCGCGACGTCGCGCTGTGCGCGCTGCAGATGTACGCGTACACGGTCACCTACCAGATGCCGCACGACGATCCGGAGGCCCTCGAGCGGCGGGTCCACATCGACTACCCGATCCGGATCGACCGCGTGCTCGGCCTGGGGGAGATCCCGAACCTGCGCCTGCAGGGCTGGCTCGCCGAGGCGGGGCGGATCCGCAAGCGCGACCAGGTCCTGGTCTGGTCGCACTGGCTGTGGTTCCTGTTCCCGCACGGCACCGTCGCCTACGTCCTGGCCCGCCACCCGGAGCGCTTCCCACGCACGGCGGCGCTCACCTACGCGGTCTTCGACTTCGGCCTGATCGGCTATTGGGCGCTTCCGACCGCGCCGCCCTGGTACGCGTCGCTGCACGGGCGCCTGGGGGAGAGCGGCGACATCGCCGTGCGGCGCATGATGGTCGAGCACGGCGAGGCGTTCTGGAAGGACGGCTGGGAGCCCCTTTACAGTGTGCTGGGAGGCAACCCCTTGGCCGCCATGCCCTCGCTGCACTTCGCGACGTCCCTCATGGCCGCCCATCTCCTCACGGAGGCGGGACCGGTGGAAGGGGCGATCGGCTGGACCTACGCGCTGACGCTGGGCTTCGCGCTCGTCTACCTCGGCGAGCACTACCTCGTCGACCTGCTCGCGGGTACCGCGCTGACCGAGGGCGTGCGGGTCGCCGCTCCGCACGTCGCGCCGGCCGTCGGTCTGGTGGGCCGCACGCTGCAGGCGCTGGAGAAGCGGGCTCGGGCATGAGCACCGAGCCGCCCGCGGGCACCTCGCTGCCGCGGCCCGAGCGCGACGATCCCCGCGTCGCGCAGCTCGCCGGCGGTCTGTCGCACGACGACGACGAGGACGACGACGACGAGGAGATGCCGCGCATCCAGATGACGCGGCGCACGCTGCTGCTGGGCGGGCTCTTCGTCGTGCTGTGCACCGTCTTCCTGACCGCCGTGCTGCCGCAGCTGGCCGGTCTGGGCGACACCTGGAAGCAGGTCAAGGACGGCGATCCGCTGTGGCTGATCGTCGCGGGGCTCTTCACCGCGCTGTCCTTCGGCGGCTACGTGATGCTCTTCCAGGGCGTCTACGTGCGCGACGGCTTCCGCCTGAGCGCGGTCGAGAGCTACCAGATCACGATGGCCGGCCTGGCCGCCACGCGCGTCTTCGCCGCGGGGGGCGCGGGCGGGATCGCGCTCACCGC
>JAWVGD010000203.1:0-4752 GCA_033855515.1 Baekduia sp. | reverse complement strand
GAGAGCTGGATGACCGGGTCGCCGCGGTCGTCCGCGCGGCAGATCAGCCCGCGCTCGAAGAGCTCGGCGGACAGGTAGCCCCGCAGGAGCGTCTCGGACTCCTCGTTGCTGAAGGACTCCTTGGTCTCCTGGTTCTTGACGAGCTCGATGGCCTGGAAGTAGCCCGCGCCGCGCACGTCGCCGACGATCGGGATGTCTCTCAGGGAGTCGAGCATCCCACGGAACGCCGGCTCGTTGGTCCGGACGTGCTCGTTGAGGTTCTCGTTCTCGAACACCTCGATGTTGGCCAGCGAGACGGCGGCCGCGACCGGGTGGCCGCCGAACGTGAGGCCGTGGGTGAAGGACGTCGTGCCGTGCGCGAACGGCTCGAAGATCTTGTCCGAGGCGATCACCGCGCCCATCGCGGCGTAGGCCGACGTGATGCCCTTGGCCGTCGTGATGATGTCGGGCTGGTAGTCGAAGCGCTGGGCGCCGAACCACTCGCCCAGGCGGCCCCACGAGCAGATGACCTCGTCGGAGATGAAGACGACGTCGTAGAAGTCGGCGATCTCGCGGACCCGCTGGAAGTAGCCCTCGGGCGGGACGAAGCAGCCGCCGGCGTTCTGGACGGGCTCCAGGATGATCGCCGACACCGTGCTCGGATCCTCGAACTCGATGCGGTGGGCGATCGCCTCGACCAGCTCGTCGACCTTGTGGCCCTCGGGCAGGCGGTAGGTGTTCGTGTTCGGCACGTGGCAGCCACCGGGCGGCAGCGGCTCGTACGGCGCGCGCAGGTTCGCGATCCCGGTCGCCATGAGGCAGCCCATGGTCGTGCCGTGGTAGGCCGTCTCGCGCGCGATGACCTTGTACTTCGTCCCGTTGCCGCGAAGCTTGTGGTACTGGCGCGACAGCTTGAGGGCCGACTCGACCGCCTCGCTCCCCCCGGAGGTGAAGAAGACGCGGTTCAGGTCGCCCGGCGCCAGCTCGGCGACCTTCGCGGCGAGCTCGATCGCGCGCGGGTGCGCGTAGGACCAGTTGGTGAAGAAGCCCAGCTCCTTGGCCTGATCGGCACCGGCCTGGGCCACGTCGGCGCGCCCGTGGCCGATGTTCGTGCAGAAGAGCGAGCTGAGACCGTCGAGGTACTTCTTGCCGTGCTGGTCCCATACGTAGCAGCCGTCGCCGCGCGTGATGATCGGCACCTCGGCGCCGTCCTCGTAGGCGCCCATGCGGCTGAAGTGCATCCAGAGATGCTTCTTGGCGAGCTCCTGGAGCTCGGCGTTGCTCGTCTCGGCGGTCGTCGCCATGGAGCGCTCTCCCTTTCCCGTTGTCCGATCCGGCGTGCACGCCGTCACGATGGACAACGGTAGCCGGGCGCCAAGACTCCCGCGTTGCGGCACGCCATGATGGCCCAATCGGATGCCGAACTTGTGCCGCAGTGGCGTCCGGGACCCCTGGGAGGGTGATCCGCAGTTGGACGATCTGGACGACATCCGATTGGTGGATCTGACCAAGCGCTACGGGGACGTCCGCGCGGTCGACGGCGTGAGCCTCGACGTCGCGCGCGGGGAGTTCTTCACCTTCCTGGGCCCGTCGGGCTCGGGCAAGACCACCACGCTGCGGCTGATCGCGGGCTTCGAGCTGCCCGACGCCGGCCGCGTCGAGCTGGCCGGCCACGACGTCAGCCGGGTCCCGCCGTATGCCCGCGACGTGAACACCGTCTTTCAGGACTACGCGCTCTTCCCGCACATGACCGTGACCGACAACGTCGCCTACGGCCTGCGGATCAAGGGCGTGGCCAGGGCGGAGCGCCGCGCGCGGGCCGCCGAGGCGCTCGAGATGGTCCGGCTGCCCGCCGTCGGGGCGCGCAAGCCCGCCCAGCTCTCCGGCGGCCAGCGTCAGCGCGTCGCGCTGGCCCGCGCGATCGTCAACCGCCCGCGCGTCCTGCTGCTCGACGAGCCGCTCGGGGCCCTCGACCTCAAGCTCCGCCAGGAGATGCAGCTCGAGCTCAAGCAGATCCAGGGCGAGGTCGGGATCACGTTCGTCTACGTCACCCACGACCAGGAGGAGGCGCTGACGATGAGCGACCGCGTGGCCGTGTTCGACGCCGGCCGGATCGTCCAGGTGGGCGCCCCCGCCGACGTCTACGAGCGCCCGGCCACGGAGTTCGTGGCCGGCTTCGTCGGCACGTCGAACCTGCTGGCCCGCGCTGGGCGGCGCTTCACCGTGCGGCCGGAGAAGATCCGGCTGCTCGCCGACGGCGCCCCCGCCGACGGCCTGGTGGTCGAGCACGGCCGTGTCACCGACGTCAGCTACGCCGGCCCGCTCACCCGCTACGCCGTGGCGCTCGACGCCGGCGGCGCGCTGCAGGTCGTCGCCCAGAACCTCGAGACCACGTCCGCCCAGGCCCTGGAGGAGCAGGGGCGGCAGGTCCGGGTGGCTTGGAGGGAGGAGCACACCTCCCCCATCGCAGTTCAACCGGAGGAGGAAGGTCCATGAAGATCCCCATGTGGATCACGGCCGTCGCCGCGGCGGCGCTGTTCGTCGTCGCCGGCTGCGGCGGCGGCGGGAGCAGCAGCAGCGCTGGAGGCAGCGGCAGCGGCTCGGTGAAGCCGGGCAGCAGCGCCAAGCCGCTGGGCAAGCTCGGCCCCGGCGAGGGCAAGCTCGACATCATCGCCTGGGCCGGCTACGCCGAGGACGGCTCCACCGACCCGAAGGTCGACTGGGTCACGCCGTTTGAGAAGAAGACCGGCTGCCAGGTCAGCGTGAAGGTCGGCAACACCTCCGACGAGATGGTCACGCTCATGCGGACGGGGCGCTACGACGGCGTGTCGGCGTCCGGGGACGCGACGCTGCGCCTCATCGCCGGCGGCGACGTCGCGCCGGTCAACACCGATCTGGTCCCCAACTACGCCGACGTGTACGCGGGCCTGAAGGACAAGGGCTTCAACTCGGTCGACGGGCAGATGTACGGCATCCCGCACGGCCGCGGGGCGAACATCCTGATGTGGAACGCCAAGAAGATCACCACGCCCCTGGACTCCTGGAGCGCGGTGTTCGACGAGGCCTCCAAGTACAAGGGCAAGGTCACGGCCTACGACAGCCCGATCTACATCGCCGACGCGGCGCTGTACCTCAAGGCGACCAAGCCCGACCTGAAGATCACCGACCCCTACGAGCTCGACCAGAAGCAGTTCGACGCCGCCGTGGCGCTCCTGAAGGCGCAGCGGCCGAACATCGGGGAGTACTGGGCCGACTACACCAAGGAGCAGCAGGCCTTCGCCAACGGCAACTCGGAGGTCGGCACGACGTGGCAGGTGATCGCCAACCTGCTCGACGGCGACAAGGTGCCGGTCAAGACCACGCTGCCCAAGGAGGGCTCGACCGGGTGGTCGGACACGTGGATGATCGCCTCCAAGGCCAAGCACCCCAACTGCATGTACCAGTGGATGGACTGGATCATCTCGCCGAAGGTCAACGCGCAGGTGGCGGAGTGGTTCGGCGAGGCGCCCTCCAACGCGAAGTCGTGCGCCTACACGGCGGCCAAGGACCACTGCAAGGTCTTCCACGCCGCCGACGAGTCGTACTTCGACCGCGTCTCGTTCTGGACGACACCGCGCAAGGACTGCGGCGACGCCCGCGGCACGGCGTGCAAGGACTACTCCGACTGGGTCCAGGCCTGGACGGACATCAAGGGCTGACGCTCGACGCCGTTGGCCGCCACGGCTGACACGTCGCCGCGACGGAGGTCGGCGGGCCGCAGGGCCGCCGACCTCCTGCACGGCAAGCGCCGCACGCAGGTGGGGCTGCTGCTGGCCGGCCCGCTGGGCTGGCTGGTCGTCGCCTACCTCGGCTCGCTCGTCGTCCTGTTCGTGGCGGCCTTCTGGCAGCTGGACGACTTCAGCGGCCAGATCGTCCACTCCTACTCGCTGGCGAACTTCCAGACCCTGTGGCACGGCCACGTCTACCGCGACATCGTGCTGCGGACGGTCGGCGTGGCGGCGGCGGTGACCGTGACCGATGCGCTGCTGGCGTTCCCGATCGCGTTCTACATGGCCAAGGTGGCCACGCCGCGGGCGCGCGGCCTCCTGACCGTCGCGGTCCTCATGCCGCTGTGGGCCAGCTACTTGGTCAAGGTGTACGCGTGGCGCACGATCCTGAACGAGGACGGCGTGCTCAACTGGGCGCTGTCGCCGCTGGGCATCAAGGGCCCGGGCTACGGGATCGTCGCCACGTGGCTGGTCTTCAGCTACCTGTGGCTGCCGTACATGGTCCTGCCGATCTACGCGGGACTGGAGCGCATCCCGAACTCGCTCCTGGACGCCTCGGGCGACCTGGGCGGCAAGCCGGGGACGACGTTTCGCCGCGTCGTGCTGCCGATGGCCTTCCCCGCGGTCGCCGCCGGCTCGATCTTCACCTTCTCGCTGACGCTGGGCGACTACATCACGCCGCAGCTCGTCAGCTCCAAGCAGTTCATCGGCAACGTCGTCTTCTCCAACGTGGGCATCGCCAACAACCTGCCGCTGGCCGCGGCGTTCGCGACGATCCCGGTCTTCGTCATGGTCGCCTACCTCCTGATCGCGCGCCGGCTGGGCGCCTTCGAGCAGCTCTGATGCACCTCTCCCGCGGCACGCGCTGGGCGCTGAAGCTCGGGACCGGGCTGACGCTCGCGTTCCTCTACGCCCCGCTGATCATCATCGCGATCTACGCGTTCAACGACCGGCGCACCGCGACGTGGCCGCCGCCGGGGTTCACGCTGGACTGGTTCGACAAGGC
>JAWVGD010000202.1:0-5646 GCA_033855515.1 Baekduia sp. | reverse complement strand
ACGACGTCCAGGGCGGCTCGACCCTGACGATGCAGCTGATCCGCAACCTGTACACCAAGGACACGGTCCGGACCGGCATCGAGGGCTACAAGCGCAAGATCCGCGAGGCGAAGCTCGCCGAGGAGCTGGAGAACAAGCACCCCGGCCGCCGCGGCAAGCGCTGGATCCTCGACCAGTACCTCAACAACGTGCCCTACGGCACCGTCGGCGGCCAGACCGCGGTCGGCATCCAGGCCGCGGCACGCATCTTCTACGACAAGCCCGCGGCGGACCTGACGCTGGCCCAGGCCGCGCTGCTGGCCGGCCTGCCGCAGGCGCCGTCGCTCTACAACCCGTTCTTCGACGCCACGCGCGCCCGCGCACGCCGCGACGACGTCCTGCGGCGCATGGCCGAGCAGGGCTACATCACCCAGGCGGCGGCCGCCAAGGCCATCGCGCAGAAGCTCGGCGTCAAGCGCAACGGCTACTACTCCAAGAAGCGCGAGAGCGCGTTCTTCGACTACGTCCGCGACCAGCTGATCGCCGAGTACGGCGTCAAGAAGGTGCGTGCCGGCGGCATGCACATCTACACGACGCTCGACCTCAAGATGCAGCAGGCGGCGCGCAAGGCGCTGACCGACAACCTCGGCGGGCAGGACCGCTCGGGCGCGATCGTCTCGGTCGATCCGAGCAACGGCGACATCAAGGCCATGACGTCGACGGCCAGCTACGGCCAGTTCAAGTTCAACCTGGCGTCCCAGGGCCACTACGCCGCGGGCTCGACGTTCAAGGTCATGGTGTTGATGACGGCGCTGCGCCAGGGCGTCAACCCCGACACCACCACCTACACGTCGATGCCGTTGAAGTTCAACGACCCCAAGTGGGGGCCGATCGACGTCCACACCTACTCCGGCAGCTACATCGGGCGCGCCAACCTCGTCAAGGCGACGCTGCAGTCCGACAACTCCATCTATGAGCAGCTCGACCTCGACCTCGGCCCCGAGAACGTCAAGAAGACGGCCGAGGACATGGGCATCAAGACGCCGGTCGACGCGCTGCCCGCCGCCGGGCTCGGCGGCCTGACCAAGGGCGTCACGCCGCTGGAGATGGCCAACGCCTACGCGACGATCGCCTCTGGCGGCTGGCGCAACCGCGTCAGCGCCGTGCGCAAGGTCTGCTTCCCGAAGCAGCTCGGCGGTTACGACTGCCACAAGGAGAAGGTGCACCGCCACCGCGCCTTCGAGGACGGCATCACCGCCAAGGCGACCGACATCCTGGAGAAGAACGTCCAGGCCGGAACCGGCACCAAGGCGCAGATCGGCTGCCCCGCGGCCGGCAAGACGGGCACCGTCGACAACTTCACCGACGCGTGGTTCGTCGGCTACACGCCGCGCCTGGCCACCTCGGTGTGGGTCGGGCACGCCACCGACCGCCGCACGCTCGGCGCGGGTGCCGCAGGCGGCGAGGTCGCCGCGCCGATCTGGGGTCAGTACATGAAGACCGCCAAGGGCAAGTTCTGCGGCGCGTTCCAACAGCCGAAGCACCCGTTCGTCTCGACCCCGTTCTTCGGCACCTACTCCACGACGGGCATCAAGGGCAACCAGGTCGCCCCCAACAGCTACCAGACCAGCAGCAACGGCGGCTCGGCGCTGGAGACCGGCAAGGCCAAGACCAACGGCACCGGAAACGGCGGCACGGGCAGCACCCCGTACCCGCCCGATCAGTACGCGCCGGGCGCCGGGACCGGCGGGACCGGGACCGGGACGGGGACCGGCGGCGGCACCGGAACCGGGACGACCGGCGGCGGCGGGACCGGGACCGGGACGGGCACCAGCGGCACCGCGGGGACCGGCACCACGGGTGCCGGCGGCGGCACCGGCGCGCCCCCGCCGTAGGCCGCCGGCAGGGCATCCGGCAGACCCCCTCCCGGGGTCGCGTCCCCTGGTACGGTCGGCCCGATGACCAAGGAGGACAAGGTCGAGTTCGAGGGGGAGGTTCTCGAGGCCCTCCCGAACGCGATGTTCCGGGTCCAGCTCGACAACGGCCACGAGGTCCTCGGGCACGTTGCGGGCAAGATGCGGCGGTTCCGGATCCGGATCCTGCCGGGCGACCGCGTCCGGTGCGAGCTCAGCCCCTACGACCTCTCCCGGGCGCGGATCGTGTACCGACACCGCTGAACGCTCGCCCAGGGAGCGCGGTTCAGTCGCGCGCACCCGGCAGTAGGGTCGATGGTCCATGAGCGAGCTCGAGCTCATCGCCGCCTTCCAGGACGTGCTGGCCAATCGCTCGGACCGCATCGTCCGCTGGTCGGGCGACGACTGCGCCGTCGTCCGGGCGCGCAACGTCCAGGCGGTCAGCGTCGACACGATGGTCGACGGCGTCCACTTCCTCCTCGACCATCCCGACGTGACCGCCGGCGACGTCGGCCACCGCGCGCTGGCCGCCGCGTTGAGCGACCTGGCCGCCATGGGCGCCGACGCCGGCGAGGCCTACGTCGCGCTTGGGCTCCCGCCCGGGTTCGCCCACGACGACGCCGTCGGGCTCGCCCGCGGCATGGAGGCGCTGGCCCAGCGCACCGGCACGACGATCGCCGGCGGCGACGTGACCCGCGCGTCCGCGCTCACGATCACCGTCACGGTCGTCGGCTGGGCCGACGACCCCGCGGCGCTCGTCGGCCGCGACGGCGCGCAACCCGGCGACGCCGTCGTCGTCACCGGCACGCTCGGCGCCTCGGGCGCCGGCCTGGCGATCCTGCAGGGCCGGGCGACCGGCCCGCGCGCTCTCGTCCTGCGCCACCTGCGGCCTGAGCCGCGCCTGGAGCTCGGCCGGGCGCTGGCAGCCGCCGGCGCGCACGCGCTGATCGACCTGTCCGACGGCATCGCCACCGACGCCGGTCACCTGGGCCGCGCGAGCGGCGTGCGCCTGGCGATCGACCTCGACGCGCTGCCGCTGGCCGACGGCGTCGCCGGGGTGGCGGCGCAGCTGGGGCTCGCGCCCGGCGCGCTCGCCGCGACCGCCGGCGAGGACTACGAGCTGTGCGCCTGCCTGCCGCCCGCGGTGGCGGCGGCGCTGGGCGACCGCGTGACCGTCGTCGGGCACGTGCTCGCCGCGGCGCCCGGCGCCGAGCCGGGCGTCAGTCTTGCGGGTGCCGGGGCGAGCCCGACGCTGCGCGGGCACGAGCACCCCGTCGGGTGATCGACGGCCCACCGGCGCGCCGTGCGGCCGCGCGGCGCAGCAGCGCCTCGGCGACCTGGTGGGGGTCCACGACGTAGACGTCGTCTCGGACCTGAGCCTTGAGCTCTTTCACGTACATGTCCCTGCCTTGCATGACCGGATGGCCCGGCATCGCTTCCCGCCCCGGTGCTCCCTCCCGGTGAGCGCCGCTACGGTCGGGATCGTGCCGGCCTGACGAAGACATCGGGTCAGGACGCCTTCGGGGTGAGCGTGCCGGCGGCAAACTCCGACCCTTGTCCAGAGCGCGCCGCGCGAAGGGGGAGAACGCTCGTCAACCGCGAGAAGACGACGATCCGCTGAGCGGCGCTGAACAACGGGTGACACGCCGAGAGCACGAGACGGTCGTACCCGCTGCGCCGCAGGATCCACAGCGCGTCGGCCGAGACGATGCGCGTGCGCTGCACCCGGTAGGTGAACGTCGCGTACGGCATCTCGACCGTGATCCGGTCGCCCGGCTTGAGGTCGTCGAGGTGCCGGAAGGGCGCGAGATAGGTCGTGCGATGGCCGGCGATCGCCGCGGTGCCCGGCATCCCCGGCAGCGGCGCGCCGTCGTACGTGCCCGGCCCCTTGCGCAGATCGGCAGGGGCCGACCCCTTGACCATCACGAAGCTCGCGCCGATCCGCGGGATTCTCAGGCGGCCGATGGCGTCGCCGGGCGCCGTGTGGCGCTGCAGCGAGCGGGCGAGGAACGCGATGCGCTTCTGGTCGTCGCCCAGCCCGGCCAGCGCCCGCGCCTCCAGGCGCGTCGGGCCGCGGGCCTCCAGCCGGCGCAGGTCCCCGCTGAGCCCGCGCTGGCGCACCCGTGTCTGCAGCGCGGTGACCGGCTCCTGCCACAGGAGCGTCGTCGCCGCGTCGGCGAGGATCAGCGCGCCGGTGACGATCAGGACGGTGGAGAGCGCCCGGACGATCCGGCGGCGGCGACCGGTGGCGGCGAGCGCCGGCACGGGTCAGCGCGGTGTGCGGGTCGACGAGGGCGTCCCGCCCAGCGAGCCCGGTCCGGCGTACGTGACCGGCCCGCGCACGGTGATCTCCTCGGGCTCCTCGTCCTTGGGCCGCGGACGGCGGACCGCCAGCAGCGCCGCGGCGATCGCGCAGCCCCACAGCACGCACCACAGGATCCAGGAGCCCAGCGGGATGTGGCCGCCCGCGACCAGGATGGTCCAGAACCAGACGCCGTGCGGGACGTCGAGCCCGAACGCGCGGCCGTCGACGAGCGCGACGAGCGCGAGCGGCAGCAACGCAGCCAGCACGAGCACGAGCGACGCGGGCCGCGGCAGGCGCAGGTCCGGCGTCAGCGCCCAGAACCACAGGTGCGCGGCCGGGATCACCAGTGCCGCGGCGTAGGGGTTGGCGAGCCACAGGCCGAGCGCGACGATGCTCGTCGTCAGGCCCACGGCGACCACGGCGCCGGGCATCTCGACGCCGCTCTGGCGGCGCGTCGGCCTGGCGGCGCCGGCGGCGTACAGCAGCGCCGGGCGGACCAGCAGCCAGCCGAGCGCGAAGACCAGCACGATCGCGACGAACGCCACGATCGGGCCGCCGCCCAGGTCCAGCACGCTGGGCGGGATCGGCGCGGGCGGCGCCACCGAGATCAGCCCGACGGCCGCCAGGATCACCGCGAACATGCAGGCCATCAGGAACGGCAGCGCGCACGAGAGCGTCCACACGCCCCAGGCCCCCAGCGGCGATCCGCGGCGGCGCAGCCGCGCCAGCGCGTCGACGCCCACCAGCAGCGGCGGCAGCAACAGCGTGCCCACGAGCAGGCGCACCGCCCAGCCCGGCAGCACCTTGCCGCGGACGACGAGGTCGTCCCGCGGCGGCTGCGCGAGGTCGCGAGCGGTGTCGAGCGCGTAGAGGACCCGCAGCGCTGCGCGGCCGAAGCTCAGCATGCGCCCCGCGCGCAACGGCGCGTCGGCGGCCGGCGGGCGCTCGCCCGAGGCCGACAGCAGCACCGTGGGCTGGCCGGCGCGCAGGAACGGGCCCTGCTCGCCGATCGTCACCGGAACGGCCATGCGCAGCCATTGCGTCGGCCCGCGCGCGGCGCCGGCGTCGCTGCCGACCTCGGCCCGCACCGCCGCCTGCACGGTGCGCTGCAGCTGGATCGGCGCCTGCCCGCGCCCGTCGGAGAACACCGTGACGAACGGCCGTCGCACGCGCGCGGACGCGACGTCGCCGAGCACGAGCACGGCGTCGGCGCGACCGCCGAGCCGCCGGGCCTCCTCCCGCGCCCCCGCGAAGCCGCCGCTGCCGCCGCTGGTCGAGATGAAGGTGACGGTCCGGCGCAGGCGCCCGTCGGCGCCCAGGCGCGCGAGCTCCAGCAGCGCGGCCGTCGCCGACAGATCCGCCTTGGCGGGGCGGCCCGGTCCGGTGGCCGCGTCGCGATGGGCGACGACCACGATCCCGGGCCCGGGCTCGCCGGGGCGCGTCGCGACG
>JAWVGD010000201.1:0-5632 GCA_033855515.1 Baekduia sp. | reverse complement strand
TGTCGTGGTCGTTGAGGTGGTCGATGGGGTGGAAGTCGTAGGCGCCGACGGGCCGGCGGCGGCCAGGACGCCGTCGAGCGCGCCGGCCGGCGCCCCTGCGGCGGCCAGCGGGTCGAGCCCGAGCAGCACGTCGAACGAGCGCAGCAGCGCGACCGGCCCGGTAACGGCGTCGAGGACCTTGCCGGCGGTCGCGCGCGGCGAGAGCACCAGCGCGCCCAGCGGGGCGCTGGGATCGCCGGAGGGCGGGTGCGCGTCGGAGGCGATGACGAGCACGCCGTCGCTCTTGTAGGCCTCGCTGGCCGTGATCCTGGCGACGAGGTCGGGCAGCGACGCGGTCGGATCGGCCGGCACGAGCAGGTTGAAGGCCGGCGTCCTGGCCGCGTCCTTGAGGTCGGCGTCGAGCGCATCGAGGCCGACGGTCGTGGCCGCGCAGTCGCCGCGCTGGCGCAGCGTCGTGAAGAGCGAGGTGGCGACGCGTGGGCTCGGCGCGGCGGCGCAGCGCAGCGTCGCGTCCTCGACGTAGGCCTTCCACGTCAGGTTGAAGGAGGCGAGCTGGTCGGGCAGCGAGGTCTCGCCGGCGGGCAGGACGCACGCGTTCACGTCGGCGTCGCAGTCTGCCGTCGGGACCTGGCCGCCGAGCAGCGCGAGCTCGTTGGCGGCGGCGCTGGGCCCGGCGGCGGTGTAGTTGGACAGCAACGTGCCTCGGGCGGCCAGATCGGCGAAGGGGCCGCCGGGCGCGTAGGCGGAGGTGTCGAGCTGCGTGAGGCTGATGAGCCAGATGTGGGCGGGCGCGGTGCCCGCGGGGACGGTGGTGGTGGACCCGGCAGCGTCGTCAGCGGCGGAGGTCGTGATCGACGTGGTGGTCTTGGTCGCCGCGCCGGTGTCGGCGGCGCCCGTCGTGCTCGGGAGGTCCGTCGCGGTGGTGGCGGCGGAGTCGCCTGCGCTCGGGGTCCTGGCGTCGCCGCGGGTGACGGGTGGCGGCGTGGCGTCGCTGGTGGGATCGGGGGTCGTGGCCTTCGTCGCCGACGCGCCGGCCACGACGAGGGCGACCAGCCGCTGCGGCGCGGCCGCCACCGACGGCGCCGGCCCGGGCCCGAGCGCCGCGCCGATCAGGCCGCCGGCGACGAGCGTCGCGGCGGCCAGCGCGGCCGAGATCCGCGGCGAGGGCGTACGTCTTGCCGCCGGACGGGGACTCTCGACCGCGTCCGGGCGCTCGCTCGAGAAGCCCAGCGTCGCGAACGGGTCGACGCGCGGGGCGCCGTGACGCGCACCGCACTCCAGGCAGTAGCGCTGGTCGCCGGCCAGCGGCGCCCCGCATTGGCCGCACGTCGCCGCGCCATCTGAGGGCCGGAGGGTCATCCCCCGAGCCCGTTCTGTGCAAACCCGATCCGAATTGTGCAGTTAGGATATTGTCTACTAACCAACCATGCAAACTGGGAAAGGGAGTTCCGCGGAGATGACCCGCTCTCGCCGCCTCACCGCCGCGGTGGCCGCCATCGGCGTGCTCGCCGTGGCCGCACCGTCCGGTGCACAGGCCGCCAGCACCATCACCATCAGCGGCGCGACCGGCTCCGCGCCGCTCGTGGCCCTGCTGGCCAAGAAGTACGTCAAGCTCAAGCCGGGCAAGGTGAAGTTCAAGCTGGCGCAGGGCGGCGGCGAGGTCGGGGTCCAGGACGCGGCCGCCGGCCGTGTCACGATCGGCAACGCGGCGCGCGACCCGCGCCCGAGCGATCCCGCCGGGCTGGTCTTCTACCCGATCGCCAAGGACTTCTTCTGCTTCGACACCAACCCGGCCAACCCGGTGCCGAACCTGACGCTGGCGCAGGCGCAGGCGATCTGGACCGGTCAGGTCCGCAACTGGGAGGAGGTCCCCGGCGCGAAGGTCACCGGCACGATCGACCTCATCGGCCGCACCTCGGCGTCGTCGCTGCCGCCGCTGGTCCAGCAGTTGCTGCTGGGCGACAAGACGATCTCCTCGCTCGCCGCGCTGAAGCCGTCTGACGGCCTCGTCGAGCAGACGGTCGCCTCCGACAAGAACGCCATCGGCTTCAACTCGGGGTACTACGCATCGCAGAAGGACGTCCACGCGGTCTCGTTCAACGGTGTCGCCTGCAACCTGCAGAACGCGAAGTCCGGCCAGTACCCGGGCATCCGCAACTACTACGAGGTGACTCGCGGCCCGGCCACGGGCGCCGCGTCGGCGTTCATCCATTGGATCCAGAAGAGCGCGGCCGCCCGCAAGATCATCGCCGCGATCGCGATTCCGCTGGACTGATGCTCTCTCGGCTCAAGCGCGAGCCGTGGACGGACCGGCAGGCTGCCTGGCGCCTCGGCGCGGTGGCCTGCCTGGTCCTGCTGATCATCGTGTTGATGGTCGGCTTCGTCGCCGTGCGCGCGTGGCCCGCGCTGCACGCCAACGGCTACGTGACGTGGCTGGGATCCGGGGGCGACGTCGACCGCCAGCTCGGCGACATGATCAAGACGGGCCAGCACCCACCGGACGCCGCCTACCACCTCCGCGCCTGGCCGCTGGTCTACGGGACGCTGCTGACGACGGGCGTCGCGGTCGTCATCGGTCTCGGGTTCTCGCTGTTCAGCGCGATCTTCATCGTCGAGTTCGCGCCCGCGCGCGTGCGCGCCGTCGTCGTCCCCGCGGTGCGCCTGCTCGCCGCGGTCCCGTCGGTGATCTACGGGCTGATCGGGATCCTGGTGCTGGCGCCGTTCGTCGGCAACCACCTCATCTCGCTCGACCGCAAGGCCTCGGTGCAGAACGTCGTCCAGCTCGACGGGACCGGCGTGCTCGTCGCGATCGTCGTGCTGACCGTGATGATCACGCCGATCATGATCGCGATCGTCGTCGACGCGCTCCGCGCGATCCCGACGGCGTGGACCGAGGGCGCCAGCGCGCTCGGCGCCAACCGCTGGGAGGCGATCTGGACCGTGTCGGTCCGCGCGGCGCGCCCGGCGATCGTCGCCGCCGCCGTGCTCGCGACCGCCCGGGCGCTCGGCGAGGCCGTCGCGTTGTCGATGGTGTCGGGTTCACGTGGCTTCTCGCCCAACCCGGTCGACGGCATCACCTACATCTTCGAGCCGATCCGGCCGCTGGCCGCGTCGATGGTCGAGAACGTCGACGCGATCAACGCGCCGGCGGTCAAGTCCTCGGTGTACGCGTTCGCCCTGCTGCTGCTGCTCTCCAGCCTGGCGCTGTCGATCGGCGGGTACGTCGCCAAGCTCCCGATGCGTCGTCAGGGGCTGCGGATCTGATGGCTGCCGCCGGCGCGACCACCCCCGAGGCCCGGCCTGCGCCGCGCGGCGACCGCCTGCGCTCGTGGAAGTGGAGCCACCGGCTCGCGCTCCTGACCTGCTGGGCGTGCGGCATCGCGCTGTGCGCGGTGACCGCGGCGATCGTCGTGTACATGGGCGTGCGGGGGATCCAGTACCTCAACTTGGACCTGCTCTTCTCGCGTCCGACGCCGGGCCTGGCCCAGCACACGACCGGCGGCATCCTGGACCCGATCGCCGGCACGATCATGCTGACGCTCATCGGGATCGGCATCGCCGTCCCACTGGCCGTCACGACCGCGGTGTGGCTCGTCGAGTACGGCAGGCCGGCGCCGCTGGCGCGCGCCGTCGAGTCCGGGATCGAGGTCGTCGCCGGAACGCCGGACATCGTCATCGCGATCTTCGGGCTGGCGATCTTCCAGCTGCCGATCCTCGCCCCGCTGTCGTTCACCGCGTCGGGCGGCGGTGTCTTCGGCCGCTCGTTCCTGGCCGCCGGGGCGATGATGTCGTTGATCGCGCTGCCCCTGGTCTTCGGCGCCACGCGCGAGGGGCTGATGGCGATCCCGACCCATGCGCGCGAGGCGTCGTGGGCGCTGGGCAAGACGCGCGTCTGCACCATCCGCACCATCCTGCTGCCGCAGATCCGCCGCAACGTCGCCACCGGCGCGGCGCTCGGGATCGGCCGGATCGTCGGGGACACCGCGGTCGTGGTCGTCCTGCTCGGCGCGACGCTGCAGATCGAGCCGCAGGGCGACGTCCCGGTCCTGGGAACGCTGCGCGGCACCGGCTCCACCCTGACCAGCTACGTGTACGGCGCCTCGCCGGCCGGCGAGGGCAACGCGCCGCAGAAGGCCTATGCCGCGGCGTTCGTGTTGTTGTTGATCGTCTTGACGTTGAACTTCGTGGTCGACCTGTTCGGCCGGGGCCGCAAGGAGAGCCGCCGATGAGCACCCATGACCGGGTGGTGGATCCGTTCCTCGACGACGCCGTGCCATCGCTGCCGCCGCCGCGCAGGCGCCTCCGGCTCGATCGGACCCCCGTGCCGGCGGCCGAGCCCGACGACGCGACGGACCCTCGCCGCCGGGCGCGGCCGCGCGGGCCGGGCGGGCCTGAGCGGATGCGGGTCGAGGGGCTCAGCGTCCTCTACGGCGACAAGCCCGCGGTCACGGACGTGTCCTTGCCGATCCAGGCCGGTGAGGCGCTCGCGCTGATCGGGCCCAGCGGCTGCGGCAAGACGACGCTGTTGCGCACGCTCAACCGCCTGACGGAGACGACCGCGGGCGCGACCCGCCACGGCCGCGTGCTGCTCGACGGGACCGACGTCGAGCAGCTCGAGGTCACCGCGCTGCGACGCCGCGTCGCCATGGTGTTCCAGCAGCCCAATCCGTTTCCGATGTCGATCTTCGACAACGTGGCCTACGCGATCCGGGTGCAGAACAAGAAGCGCCCGGGACGGCGTGAGCTCGAGCCGCAGGTCGCCGACGCGCTGCGGCGCGCAGGCCTGTACGACGAGGTCGCCGGCGACCTGGACCGGCCGGCGCTACGGCTCTCCGGCGGCCAGCAGCAGCGTCTGTGCATCGCGCGTGCGATCGCCACGCGCCCCGAAGTGCTGTTGATGGACGAGCCCTGCTCGGCGCTGGACCCCCGATCGACCGCCGTGATCGAGGAGCTGATCGGCGAGCTGCGCCGCGACCTGGCCATCGTCATCGTCACGCACAACCTGGCCCAGGCGCACCGCGTGGGAGACAAAGTCGCGTTCATGTACCTCGGTGACCTGGTCGAGTTCGGCGACGCCGAGCAGGTCTTCGGCGCGCCGCGCGCCGAGCGCACGCGCGACTACGTCGCCGGGGCGTTCGGGTGATCCGCCGTGCCTCGGCGGTTGTCGTCGTCCTGGCCGGCGCGACTGGCGTGGCGGCGTGCGAGAGCACGGCCGACAAGAGCGCGCAGATCGCGCGCGAGGGCAAGAAGGCGGTGCAGGATGCGGGCACGCTCGCGATCCGGCGCAGCACCGACCTCCGGGTTGCGCGCGCGGTCGTGATCCGCGGGACGGGCGGCGCCGTGGCCGCCGCGGTCGAGGTCCGCAATCGCGGCGCGCGGGCCCAGCGCGACGTCCCGGTGCTGATCGACGTGCGTGACGCGAAGGGCGGGTCGTTGTACAAGAACGACGCGGTCGGCCTGCAGCCCGCGCTCCAGCGGCTGGCCTCCGTGAGGGCGCACAAGACGTCCTGGTGGGTCAACGACCAGGTGACGGTGGCGTCCTCGCCGCGGTCGGTGATGGCTCGCGTGGTGGCCGCGCCGCCCGCCGCGGCGGTTCCGGACGTGACGCTGAAGGACGTGCTCTTCGCCATCG
>JAWVGD010000200.1:0-5078 GCA_033855515.1 Baekduia sp. | reverse complement strand
CCGTACGCGGTCGAGCTCGCCAACCGCTCCGGCGGCGGCATCGACAGCGTCACCGACGACGAGATCAAGGCGGGCATCCGGCTGCTGGCCGAGACGACGGGCATCTTCACCGAGACCGCCGGCGGCGTCACCACCGCGACGCTCGCCAAGCTCGCGGAGCGCGGCGACATCGACCCGGAGGAGCGCGTCGTGCTGGTCATCACCGGCGACGGCCTCAAGACGCTCGACGCCGTGCGCGACACGTTCGAGGCCCACACGATCGAGCCCAAGTTCTCGGACTTCGAGGCGACGGTGCTGAGCGGAGCCCGCGCCTGATGGCCGTCAAGGTCAAGCTGCCGACGCAGCTGCGTGCCGCGGCGGGCGGCGCGGCGACGGTGCCGGTCGAGGGCGAGACCGTGGGCGCGGTCCTCGAGGCGCTCTACAGCGAGCACCCCGACCTGCGCGACAGCCTCTCCGACGGCGACGGCGGCCTGCGCCGCTTCGTCAACGTCTACGTCGACGGTGAGGACGTCCGCTTCGGCGACGGCCTCCGGACGCCCGTCAAGGACGGCGGCGAGGTGCAGATCCTCCCCGCCGTCGCCGGCGGGTAGCCGGCCCGGCTTCTACGACGCCGACCACACGTCGAGCACTCCGTGCGCGGCGTCGTGGTCGTTGGCGTTGCCTTCGCCCAGGAGCACCCGGCCGCCAACGGCGATCGGGCTGTTCCAGTGGCCGCTGCCGGCGGCGAGCGTCCGCAGCGAGCGCCCGGTCGAAGGCTGGTAGATCCGCAGCCCGCCGCCGGTCGGGTCATAGACGTACAACAAGCCGCCGGCGACGATCGGGCTCGTCCCCGCCGCGCCGTTGGACCACAGCGGGTTCAGGCGGCGGCCGCGCACCGTGTAGGCGGTCGTGCCCCCGCCGGTGGCGACGAAGACGAGCGTCCGGCCGTCGCGGTGCCAGACCGCGGGGGCGGTGAACATCTGCTGGGCGCCCGGCGTGTCGAGCACCTGGAGGTCGCCGCCGAGCTGCGGCCCTTCCGCGCCGGTCACGCCGTAGAGGCCGTCGAGCGCCAGCAGGTGCAGCTTGGCGTCTTTGCCGCCCTGGAGGATCAGGCCGGAGCCGAGGTAGGCCGGCGAGGTCGAGCCGACGTCGACGTCGTCGGCTTCGTAGCGCTGCTGGTCGGCCGGCGTCCAGTGGGCTTTGAGCGTCGCGCCGTCGGGGGAGAGGCGCACGACGCTGTCGCCCCAGTCGTGCACGCCGTCGAACGGGCCGTTGCTGGTCGCGGCGAGGAGGTCGCCGGAGCCGGGCAGCACGACGGCGCCCGCGCGGCCCCAGATGGCCGACTCGGTCGACGGGCAGCTCGACGGCACGATGATCCCGGGGCGATCGGAGCACAGCGAGTTGAACACGCCGTCGATGTGGCCGCTCGTGCGGTCCAGCGTCACGACCTTGCCCTGGTAGGGCGGCGCGTCACCGATGTAGCCGCCCATCGTCGCGATCACGCGGCTCCCGCTGACGTTCAGCGAGGAGGTGAGCTTCTCGTGCGTCGGGTCGTGCGTGATGCTGACGGGCCAGCCGCGCGCCTCGCGACCGTCGGCGACCGCGAGCTTGTGGATCACCCCGTCGGGCGAAGCGGCGTAGATGAAGTCCTTGGACGGATCGGCGGCCGGCCCGGCGTTCGTGATCTGCGCCGAGCCCGCGTAGCCGGCGAAGCCGCGCGGCGTGAAGACCCAGCGCAGCTTGCCGCTGCGGAGGTCGACGGCGACGGTCTTGCCGTAGGTCGTGGTCGCGAACGCGGTGTCGCCGAGGACGATCGGCGTGCTGTCGATGGTGCCCGGCAGCTGGATCTGCCGGCGGTGCAGCCGGCCGAGCGTCGCCGCCGTGATGCCGGTCGAGGCGTTGGTGGCGCTGGGGCGCGACGGCGTGAGCCCGAACAGCGGCCAGTCGGTCAGGCGCTGGTGGTTCGCGGCGGGCGCCGCGGTGGCGCTCGGCGTGCCCGGCACCGCGACGGTGGCCGGGACGCCCGCGCCGCTGTCCTGCGAGCCGCAGGCCAGGAGCGCCAGCGCGGCTGCGATCGCGGCCGGCAGCGACAACCCTCGAACGATCCCCATGGGGCCCGACGCTAGCAACGCGGCCTGCGGTCAACGCCGGCCTGGCGCGCGCGGGGTGCGTGGCGCCGGACGTTCTCAGGCGCGTGCGCGCACCGCCGTCGCGCCCGCGCGACGGTGGCGCAGCAGCGAGACCGACGCCGCCCACAGCGCCAGCGCCATCACGGCTACGCCGTAGACGTTGGTGGTCTGCAGCAGGCCCTGATGGGTCACGGCGACGCCCGCGGCGATCGCCGGGAGGCTGAAGCCGAGGTAGCTGAGCACGTAGACCGACGCGATCAGGCCGGCGCGGCCGTCGGCCGGGGCCTGGGTCATGAGCGTCTTGAACGCGCCCGAGAACCCGGCGCCGAAGCCGGTCCCGGCCACGACGCTGCCGGCGAAGAACAGCGCGGTCGTCCCGTCGTTGAGGCCGCCGAGCGTCAGCGCGACGCCGAGCACGAGCATCGCCGCCCCGAAGATCATCGTCGGCTGCGGCGCGTGGCCGCGGGTTGCGACCGACGTCGCCGCGCCGGTCGCGGTGAGCGCCACGATGACCAGCCCGCCGGTCACGTGGCTGGTGGTGTGCAGCAGCGACACGGCCAGCGACGGGCCGAGCGAGACGTAGAGGCCACTGAGCGCCCAGGTCGCGACGAGCACGGGTGCGACCGCCAGGAACGTCCCGCGGACCTCGTGCGGCACGCCGAGGCGGGGTCGCAGCACTCTGGCCCAGCCTCCGCGCTGGGCGGTCACGGTCTCGGGGATCGCGACGACCGCGGCGATCGCCAGGACGAACCCCGCGACGAGCAGCCAGTAGACGAGCCGCAGCGGGTCGGGCGCGTACTGCACGAGCAGCCCGGAGCCCAGCGCGCCGGCGGCGAGGCCGAGCGGCGGCGCGGCGCTGCTGAGCAGCGCACCGAGGTGCGGGCGGTCATGCGGCTGCAGGTCGATCAGCGCGGCGCTGAGCGCCCCCGTCGCGACGCCCGTCGCCAGGCCCTGGACGATGCGCGCGGCGAAGAGCACGTCGACGTCGTGGGCCACGGCGAAGAGCACCATCGCCGCCGTCTGCACGACCAGGCCGATGAGCAGCACGGGCCGGCGCCCGACGCGGTCAGACAGCGATCCGGCGAACACCAGCGACACCAGCAGAGCCACCACGTACACCGCGAAGATGCTCGTCAGGGTGATCGCCGAGAAGTGCCAGCGCGACTGGTAGACGATGTAGAGCGGCGACGGCGCGCTGGACGCGAACAGGAGGACGACGAGCGTCACCGTGAGCGCCCAGAACGAGACCGGCTGCGAGAGGCGGCCGCGCTGCAGCCGGGTGGGGGCGGTGGTGATCATGTGTGTCGGGCGCTCGGGTCGTTCGATGGGCTTCGAACAACCTACCAAGGTTCGAGGGTTGTCGAACATCGGTTGTCCGCGCGCGTGGGGTGGTTGGCGCTCAGTGCGGGCGGGCGATCCAGCACTCCGCACCACCGACACCGGCTGCACTGAACGCCACCGACGCCCCCCGCCTACCCCCGCCCCACCCGCAGCGCCAGCGACAGCTCGAACCGCTCGTCCGGGTCGTCCAGCGCGTCGCCGAGCAGCGCCCGCAAGGCCTTGAGGCGGTAGCGGACGGTCTGCACGTGCAGGCCGAGGCGGTCGGCCATCGCCTGTGGGCGTCCGGGATCGGCCAGCCAGGCGCCGAGCGTGTCGGCCATCCGGCCGCGGGCCGCCTCGTCGAGCGCGTCGAGCGGCGCGAGGCGGCGGCGGGCGACCTCGCGCGCCAGGTCGGGCGCCGCGCCGAGCAGCAGCGCGATCTCGTGGTCGTCGCAGTGCACGACGTCACCGTCGGGCGCCAGCGCGCCGGCGGCGACGTGATCGAGCAGCGCGATCGCGCGGCCGACGCTGCGGGCGGCCTCGGCGACAGCGACGGTCGGCCCGACCGCCAGCGGCGCCTCCAGGCCGAGCGCCCGCGCTGCCCGCGACAGCCAGCGCTGCGCCTCCTCGCCGTCGCCGACCACGAGCGCCAGGCGGCCGTCGGAGACCGTCGCCGTCAGGACGCGGTCAGGTCCGGGGCCGGCCGGCGTGGCCAGCGGGTCGGCGGGGAGCGCGGCCACCGCGACCCGGACGCGGTCGGGCAGGGGCCAGCCGGCGGCGACGGCGGCGGCCGCCAGCACGTCGCCGTCGGCCGGCGAGTCGCTCAGCAGCAGCGAGACCAGCCGCTCGCGCAGCGCCCGGCCGCGGCGCCGCGCCTCGGCCTCCTGGGCCGTGAAGCCCTCGGCGGCGGCCACCGACAGCTCGTCGACGAGCTCCAGCACCGCGCTGCCGAAGGCGAACAGCTCCTGCGCCGGAAGGTCGGCGCCGGCCGGCAGCAGCGCGGTCGAGCGCTCCCACATCGCCACGCCGCCGAGGCGGTAGAACGACAACAACTCGGTCAGCGTCCGGCCGGCGGCCTGCTGCGCGCGCCCGTGGGCGACGAACACGCCGAAGTCGGCCGTCGCCGGCTCGCCGCCCAGGCGGGCGAGGAAGCAGTCGACGGCCGCGCGGGCGCCGACGCGAAGGTTGCGCAGCGTCGCGGCGTCCGGCGCGCCCGCCGGCCCCGCGCCGGCGGCGAAGCGCTCGAGCACCGCGTCGGCCAACTCGTCGCCGTGGCCGTGCAGCAGCGCGCGGACGTCCATTGGAGGCAACCTACAACGCCGGCGCCCGACCCGTTCCGGATCGCACAGGGCTCGCGGCGGCCCCGAGACGCCGGCGGCGTGGCCCCGAACCGGTCCGGCGAAGCAGGAGTTCGGGCGACGGCGGAGTAGTCTGCGCATCGCATGGTCCGCGTGCTGCATTGCGACGATTCGGCTGCCTTCCGGGCTCTCATCCGGGCGGAGCTCGAGGACGACGCCGACATCGCGATCGTCGGCGAGGCCGCCGACGTCGACGGCGTGCTCCGCGTCGCGGGCGACGTGCGGCCCGACATCGTGCTGCTGGACCTGCTCGACGTCGACCGCGACGTCGTCGGGGAGCTGCAGTGCGTCG
>JAWVGD010000199.1:0-9259 GCA_033855515.1 Baekduia sp. | reverse complement strand
TCGGCCATGATCCGCTCGCGGGTCACGACCCGGCCGGCCTCGCGGACCAGCAGCGCGAGGAGGTCGAACTCCTTGGGCGAGAGCTCGAGCTCGTCGTCGCCGCGCCAGGCCTTGCGCGCGCCGACGTCGAGGCGGACCTCGCCGGCCTCGACGCGGTCGACGGTCGTACGGCGCAGCTGCGACCGCACCCGCGCGAGCAGCTCGGCCACGCCGAAGGGTTTGGTCACGTAGTCGTCGGCGCCCGCGTCGAGCCCGTCGACGACGTCGAGCTCCCCGTCCTGCGCCGTCAGGAAGATGATGGGGACGGCGGGCCGCTGCGCCCGGACGCGACGGCAGACCTCCAGCCCGTCGAGCCCGGGCAGGCCGATGTCGATGATGACGAGGTCGTGGTCGTCGGTCGTCGCGCGGGCCACCGCGTCGCGCCCGTCGGCGCAGTCCTCGACCTCGTAGCCCTCGCGCTCCAGCGCCCGCGCGAGCGGGATCCGGATCCCCTCGTCGTCCTCGACGATGAGCAGACGGGTCATGGAGCGATCGTAGGGCGCCGCCCCGCCGGCCGCGCCCGCGAGCGGGTCGCGCGCCCGCAACGCTCAGCCGTCTCCGCGGCGTCCGGGCAGGGTCCGCAGCCACGCGTCGATGGCGGCGAAGTCGCGATCGGTCACCAGCCGCGCCGGGAAGAGGCCGTGCTCGTGGACGCGACGGAAGTCGGCCAGCTGCGCCCCGCCGGCCAGCGCCGGTCCGCGCCGGCCCTCGGCCAGGTCTCCGTGGCAGCGGGCGCAGCCGAGCCCCTGAGCGCTGAAGGCCTGGCGGCCGGCGTCGGCCATCTTGGCGCCTTGGGCGAGGGCGACGTCGAGCTTCACGGCGGCGACTCCGGACTGGGTGAGCTGCCCGCCCTGGTCGATGCCCACGGCGTGCTGGTAGGTCATGCGCCCGCCGAGGTAGCCCTGCACGAGCACGGCCACCACCGCCAGCGCGGCGACCGCCTCGAAGACCCGCGCACCGGCGCCCCGGGTGGCGGGGATCGGCGTGCCGCGCCGGCGCGCGGCGGCGTGCGCGAGCACGGGAACCGCCACGAGGATGGCGATCCCGATCCCGATCCAGAAGTGCGCCGTGCCGATGCGGAAGCTCTGGCCGCGCAACGTCGTCTGGGCCTGGCCCCAGACCAGAAGGCCGGTCGCCCCCGCGGCGGCGACGCCGAACACGCACGCTCCGAGCGCCCACGTCTCGGCGCGCACCATGGCGATCCCACCGACGCCCGCTCTGCGGCAGGCGTAGAGGATCACGAACAGCGGGATGGCCACGACCGCCAGGTGCGTGGCCGCCCCGTGCAACTCGGAAAGATGGATCATCGGCGCGGGAGCCTGCCAGCGCCCGGGTCAAGCCCGGGCAAAGACGTCCGCGCGGCTACGCCGCCAGACGCTCCGCGCGAGACGGTCGCGCGACGAGCGCCACGGCGCGGTGGCGATCGCCGAGCGAGAAGCCCACGACGCTGACCGCCACGACCGCGGCCTCGACGAAGAGCGAGGCGAGGCCCAGCGGCTCGGTCCAGTTGCCGATGTCGCCGGTTGCGTTGGGCAGCCCGACCGTGCGGTTGACGACGTAGCCGACGAGCGCCCCGGCGGCCACCGCGGCGGCGGCGAGCCAGGCGGCACGCGAGCGGGTGAACAGGACAGCCCCGGCAGCGGCCAGGCTTCCGGCCATCAGGGCGATGTACATCCAGAACAGGTACCGCGTCTCCGACCACTTGCCGATCGAGTCGAGCAGGTGGATGAGGGCGATGCCGGCCAGGCCGACGGCGACGGTCGCCCGCGCGGCGATCTCGGAGACCAGGCGGTGCAGCGCATGGTGCTCGGTCAAGTGCTGGTCCATCGGGGTGCTCCTTGAAGAGGAGGTGCAGGGTCACGGCGAGTGTTCCCGCGCGGCCCTCAACGTCCGGGGGTGGTTGGGCAAAGATTCGGCAAAGCTTGGGTGCGAACTGACCGGCCGCTGGAACGCGCCCGTCGCGCCCTTTGCCTGACCTTTGCCCGCCCGGGCGCACGATGCGTGATGTGCGCACCCAGCAGCCGCCGCCCACGACGACGCCCGACGCCCGCGACCGGGCGCTGCGGCGCGTCCGGTTCACCGCGTGGGGCGTCGCCGCGGGCGCGGCGGGCCTGACCGTCGGCCTCTCGGCCGTCGCCGCCCACGCGTTCAAGGGCCACCAGCGGAGCGCCTCGCCGCCCGCGCCGTCGCCCGCCGCGCCGCGTGCCCAGCGGGCCACGCGTCCCGCGCGCCGGGTGCACGTGCCCGGCCCGCAGGCCGTCCCGTCGATCGCCGGGGCGCCCGCGCCGCTGCAGCCGCCGGCCCAGCCCCCGTCCGCGGCGCCCGCCCCGGCGCCGGCTGATCCGGCCCCTGCGCCCCAGGTCTCCGGGGGCTCGTGAGCCGCGCACCCGACACGGCGACCTGGACCGCGCTCGGCACCACGGCGAGCGTCACGGTCACCGACCCGGGCGCCCTGGCCGCGGCACGCGGGGCGGTCGAGGCCGAGCTGGCCGCCATCGACGCCGCGTGCAGCCGGTTCCGCGACGACTCCGAGCTCAGCGGCCTCAACTCCCGCGCCGGAACGCCGACGGCCGTCGGCCCGCTGCTGCTCGAGGCGCTGCAGACGGCCCTGCGCGCAGCGGCGCTCACCGACGGCGCCGTCGATCCGACCGTCGGCGCCGCACTGATCCTGGCCGGCTACGACGAGGACTTCGCCCTGATCGACCGCAAGGCGATGGGGCCCCTGCGCGCCGTGCGGGTCGCCGGGTGGCGCTCGGTCGCCCTCGACGCCGGGCGCGGGATCGTCAGCGTCCCGCGCGGGGTGCGCCTCGATCTGGGCGCCACGGCCAAGGCCCTGGCCGCCGATCGCGCCGCGGCGGCGGCGGCGATCGCGGCCCCGGGCCGCGGGGCCCTGGTCAACCTCGGCGGGGACCTCGCGGTCGCCGGCCCGCCGCCGGCCGGCGGATGGCGCGTGCGGATCGCCGAGGACCACCGCGCGGGGCCGGGCGCCCCCGGCCCGACGGTCGCGATCCGCTCCGGCGGCGTGGCCACGTCGAGCACGACGGTGCGCCGCTGGGGCGGCGGCCGCCATCACCTCATCGATCCCGCCACCGGCCGTCCGGCCGGCGGTCGCTGGCGGACGGCCACCGTCGCGGCGGCGTCCTGCGTGGACGCCAACATCGCCGCCACCGCCGCGATCATCCTCGGCGAACAGGCGGGGCCCTGGCTGGCGGCGCGCGGCGTACCCGCGCGGCTGGTCGCCCGCACCGGCGCCGTCGACCTCGTCGGCGCCTGGCCGCCGGAGGGCGTCGCGGCATGATCGCCGCAGCCGCACACGACCCTTCACCGCTCTGGTACGCCACGCGGGGCGCGGGCGCGATGACGCTCGTGCTCCTGACGCTGAGCGTCGTGCTGGGCATCGCCGAGCTGCGCCGCTGGCCGCTGCTCGGGTCCTCGCGCTTCGCGGTCGCGGCGCTGCACCGGACCGTGTCGCTGCTCGCGCTCGCGCTCCTGGTCGTGCACGTCGTGACGACGCTGCTCGACCCGTTTCCGCGCATCGGCGTGCTCACCGCGTTCGTCCCGTTCGCCACCAACTACCGCCCGCTGTGGCTCGGGGTCGGCACGCTGGCCTCCGACATCCTGGTCGCGCTGGTGCTCACGAGCCTGCTGCGCCGCCGGCTGGGCTACGGCGCGTGGCGCGCCACGCACTGGGCCGCCTATGCGTGCTGGCCGCTGGCGATCGCCCACGGACTGGGGACGGGGTCCGACACGCAGGCGACGTGGATGCTGGCGCTCACGCTCGCCTGCGTCGCCGCGCCGCTGCTGGCGCTCGGCGGGCGGGTCGCGCGCCCGGGGACGCCGGCCGGGGCGCGGGCCGGCGTCGCCGCGGCGGCGGTGCTCGTCGCGGCTGCGCTGGCGATCTGGCTGCCCCAGGGGCCGCTCGCACACGGCTGGGCGAGCAAGGCGGGGACGCCCCCCAGCGTGCTCGCGGCCTTCGGGTCGCCGTCGGCGGGGCGGCCCGCCCGGACCGCCCGGCGGGTGAGCGCCACCGCCCACAGGACGCCCGTCGACCGCCTCGCCCGGCCGTTCACCGCCGCGGTGCGCGGCAGCCTGCACAGCGGCGTCAGCGCGGGCGGCACATCCGTCGTCGACCTGCGGCTGCGCCTCGGCAGCCCCAAGGGCGAGCTGCGCATTCGGCTCGGAGGGCCGGCGCTGCCGGGCGGCGGCCTGCAGATGGACCGCAGCGCGGTGACGCTCGGGCCGCCGTCGGACGCCGGGCGGTACCGGGGGCGCATCCAGGTCCTGCAGAACACCCACATCAGCGCGCTCGTCGGCTCCTCGACCGGCCGCGCGCTGCGGTTGCGCATCGACCTGGTGCTCAGCGACCCCAACGGGACCGTGACCGGACACGTGCAGTCCGCGCCGGCGAGGGCCGCATGAGCGCGCGCCGGCTGCTCGCCGCGACCGAGCGCGGCCCGCTCGCGTTGGCAGGCCACCGCGACGTGCATGGCGTCGCACCCGCCGGAGGACCGGAGCTCATCGAGGCCGTGCAGCAGGCGGGGCTCCGCGGCCGCGGCGGCGCCGGCTTTCCCACCGCCGAGAAGCTGCGGTCCGTGGCCGCCCAGCGCGGAACGCGCCACATGCTGGTCAACGGCGCCGAAGGCGATCCGATGAGCCGCAAGGATCGCCACCTGCTGCACGTGGCACCCCACCTGGTCCTCGACGGGGCCATCGCCGCCGCGCAGGCGGTCGGGGCGCGCAGGATCACGATCGCGATGCCGCAGGACGCCGGCGCGGCCCTGGACGCGGTGCGTCACGCCGTCGGCGAGCGGCGCGACGCGCCGCCCATCGACGTCCGCCCGGTTCCGGTCGCCTACCTCGCCGGCGAGGAGAGCGCGCTGATCCATCATCTCGACGGCGGGCCCCTGCGCCCGACCGTCGTGCCGCCGTTCCCTTCGCGGCGCGGCCTGGGCCGGCGCCCGACGCTCGTGCAGAACCCGGAGACGCTGGCCCACCTCGCGCTCATCGCGCGCCACGGACCCCGATGGTTCCGCGAGGCGGGCACGGCCGCCCAGCCCGGGACGGCGCTCCTGACGATCTCGGGCGCCGTCGCCCGGCCCGGGGTCTACGAGGTCGCGCTGGGCACGCCGCTGGACGCCGCGCTCGCGCTGGCCGGCGACGCCACCGAGCCGCTGCGGGCGTTCCTGGTCGGCGGCCACCACGGCGCCTGGATCGACGCCGCCGCCCACTCGGCCCTCACCCTCGACGACGCCTCCCTGCGCAGCGCGGGCGCCGGCCTGGGGGCCGGGATCATCGTCGCGCTCGGCCGCTCGGCGTGCCCGGTCCAGGAGCTGGCCCAGGGGCTCGCGTGGCTCGCGGGCCAGAGCGCGCACCAGTGCGGCCCGTGCCATCACGGGCTGCCCGCGCTCACGGGGCTGCTGACCGCCATCGCCGCCGGCCGCCCGGCGCCGGCCACGCCGGGGCTGCTGACGCGCTGGTCCGAGGACGTCACCGGCCGCGGCGCCTGCCATCTCCCCGACGGCGCCGCGCGCGTGATCCGCAGCGGGCTGCGGGTCTTCGGCGAGGAGCTCACCGAGCACGCCCACCACGGTCCGTGCGCGGCCTGCCGGCGCCCGACGACGATCCCCCTCCCGCTCACCGCGACCCCACGCGCGGCATGACCGAGCGCCTGCACGTCGACCCGATCGCCTGCACCGGGCACGGCCTCTGCGCCGAGCTGCTGCCCGAGTGGATCGTCCTGGACGACTGGGGCTACCCGATCGTCGACTCCGCGCCGGTCCCGCCCGAGCTGCGCGCTCACGCCCGCCGCGCCGCCGACGCGTGCCCGAAGCTCGCGCTGCGGGTCGCCGCCGCCGGTCGGTCGGCGCGGAACGAGTAGGACCCGGACGCGCCGCGGCGCCGAAGTACAGTCTGCGGCATACGCGTTCCGGCAGCTGCCGCCCAAGTCCACCTGAGCCATCGAGCGAACTGGCTGCGTGCGTCGGTGCTCGGCGCCAACGACGGCATCGTCTCCACCGCCAGCCTCGTGCTCGGCGTGGCGGCGTCCGGCGCGTCGGGCTCCGCGATCCTCACCGCGGGGATCGCCGGCCTGGTGGCCGGGGCGCTGTCGATGGCCGCCGGGGAGTACGTGTCGGTCAGCTCGCAGCGCGACGCCGAGCAGGCCGACATCCGCCTCGAGCAGCGCGAGCTGCGCACCGACCCGCCCGGGGAGCTTCGGGAGCTCGCCGAGATCTACGAGCGCCGCGGCCTGCCGCCCGACCTGGCGGCCGACGTGGCCCGTGCGCTGACCAGCGGCGATGCGCTGCAGGCCCACCTGCGCGACGAGCTCGGCCTCAGCGAGGACCGGCTGGCGCGGCCGCTGCAGGCCGCGTGGGCCTCGGCGCTGTCGTTCTCGACCGGCGCGGCCCTGCCGCTGCTGGCCGTCGCGCTCGTGCCGGCGGCGGCGCGGATCGTCGCGACCGTCGCCGTGACCCTCATCGCGCTGGGGGTGCTGGGCGACCTCGGCGCCCGGCTGGGCGGCGCCCCCCGGCGCCGCGCGACGATCCGCGTGGTGAGCTGGGGCGCCATCGCGATGGCGATCACGGCGGCGATCGGCGCCCTCGTCGGCGCGGCGGGTTGACCGCAGCGGCACGCCGGCCGCTGCGCCTCAGCGCTCGGCGGCCCGGGCCCGCACTCCGGCCTTCTCCTCGAGCGACATCGCCCCCGGGTGGTCCTCGCCGGGCCAGGGCGTGAGCAGCAGGAGGAAGCGGGCGTCGGACACGGCGACCACTTCGTGCCGCTCGCGCGGGTCGAACTCCACCAGCAGGCCGGGGCCGCCGCTCGCCCGCTCCCCGGCGGCGGTGATCTCGACCTCGCCGGCGACGAGGACGAACCAGGCCCGTTCGTGGACCTGATGGTCTTCGAGCCGCTCGCCCGCCGCCAGCTGCAGGACGATCGCGCGGGACTCGTCGGACGACGAGACGATGTGCGGCATCCCCGGCTGCACATCGAGCTCGTTGAGGTTCCAGCTCTTCATGGGGTCGCTCCGATCGGTCGAGACGGATGGGCCAGGAGACCGTATCCGCCCGTCGCCGCGTTGACGACCAAATGAACCCGGCCCCGCCCGTTCCGCTACAGCCGGCGCGACGTGAGCCGCACCACCTGGGTCCGGCGGTTCGTCGTGGCGGCGATCGTCACGACGTAGTCGCCGGGCGTCGTGCCCCGGAAGGGCAGCTCCACCCGCCGGGTCGTGCGCCCCGCGGCCGTCAGGTGGCGCGTGAGGACGGTCTTGCCGCCCTTGGCCACCGTGACCTTCGCGCTGCCGGCACGGGCGAGCTGGAACGCGATGCCCAGCGGCCGCCGGGTGCTGCCGCCGAACGTCGGCCCCGACAGCTTGGAGCTGCGGATCACCGTGCAGCCCGCGCGGCCGTAGAAGTCCGGCCGGCGGGTGAACGTCCCGTGGGCGCGGCGCAGCGTGATGCGGCGGACGTCGCTCTCGGCGCCCGACTTCACGCGGAAGCGGACGACGTAGTACCCGTCCTGCAGGACGCGGCCGCGGCGGTCCTTCTTGCCCGCCCAGGCCAGGGCACCGGAGGTCCGCCCGCCGAACCGCGCGACGAGGCGCTGGGCCAGGACCCTGCGTCCCGCCGACTGCTGGAAGACGTCGACGCCGTAGGCGTCGCCGACCGCGCGGGAGGCGCTGAAGCTGAGGCCCCCGCCGTGCGTCGCCACCGCGACGCTGCGGAAGCCCGCCGTCGCGGCGCACGCCACGGGAACACCGGCGGCGCTCGTCGTGCCGCCGGCTCCCGAGGCCGCCGGAGCGCCCCCTGCGTCGGCGCCGGCGCCGCTGCCGGGCACGCGCGCCGGGAAGCGGTAGGTGTAGACGCCGCGGCCGTAGGTCGCGACGACCATGAGGTCTTGGTCACCGGGCTTGAGGCGCATCGTGGTGATCGGCGTGGTCGGCAGCCCGGTGCCGAGCACCGAATAGCTCCCGCCGGCGCGGTTGGCGGAGATGAACGCGCCGATGTCGGTGCCGACGACGAGCTGGCCGTCGTGCACGACCGTCCAGTTGGCCGGGACGTCGGGCAGGTCGCCCGAGATGTCGGTGAACGTCGCCCCGGCGTCGGTGGACTTGAACACGTGGCCGGTGCCGATCCTGCCGGCGTCCTCGCCCACCGCGCCCGGGAAGGCCCAGCGCCGCCCGTAGCCGGCCAGCGTCACGTACACCGTGCGCGGGTCGGACGGATCGATCTGCACGGAGGTGATGTACCGCGACGGCAGGCCGGCGGCGGCGGCGATGTGCCAGCCGTCGGGCGAGCCCGCGGCCCCGGGCTTGTCGCCGCCGACGTTGGTCGCGATCCCGTTGGCGAACGGCGTGCCCTGCGTGATCGTGTCGCAGAAGCCGCAGAACCCGACGTACGCGGCGCTCGCCGAGGTCCCGCCTCCGGCGGTCCGCTGCGCGAAGGTCACCGCGGCGTCGTAGGTCCCGGTGGCGGTGTAGTTGGCCACGCGCACGACGTAGTCCCCGGCGGCCGGGTTGGGCAGCAGGACCTCCTCGCTGGTGGTCGAGCCCTGGGCCGAGGACCCCACCTCGGTCAGCGTCCCGGCGCTGTCCTTCTTGTACACGTACAGATCCCAGTCGTTGGTGGGATCGGTCCAGGTGATCTTGATGTCGGCCGACGCGTCGCCGTCGCCGGCGCCGATCGTGAAGGGATGGTCGTCGGTCGTGCCCGGCGGGAACGTGCTGGCGTCACCGAGCACGTCCTGGCCCAGCGGGATGGTCCCGGCGCCGCCGGTGTCGTGGATGTCGGCGGTGTGCGGCCCCGTCGGGCCGCCCCCGGCGGTCGGCGCGCTGCGCACGTCCAGCGCCGAGAGCTGGTTGTCGGGATCGGTCGCCGACGCGCCGGCCGCCGCGTCCCCGCGGTGCTGCTGGGTGCCGAGGTCGAAGACCTTCTTCCAGCTGGAGCTCGAGGTGGCCGGACCGGCGGTCGTCTCCTCGATGTCGCGGCCGCCGATCATCAGGTGGTTGGCGTCGGCAGGGTCCATCTGGAACGGCGTGGCGAACTGGGCGCTGGTCAAGTTGGTGGGCTTGATGTCGGTCCAGGTCTTGCCGCCGTCCTTGGTGACCGAGATGTCGCCGCCGGTGTACTCCTCGTAGGCGATGTCGCTGTGGTCGGGGTCCACGGCGCTGAAGAAGCCGTCGCCGCCATAGATGGTGTAGGACTTGCCCGAGGGGTCGATC
>JAWVGD010000198.1:0-3224 GCA_033855515.1 Baekduia sp. | reverse complement strand
CTACGGCTCGGCCTGCGCCGGGGTGATCGCGTCGCCTCGCTGACCGGGAATCGCCCGGAGCACGTCGAGCTGTTCTTCGCCTGCGCGAAGGCAGCGCTCGTGCTGGCGCCGCTCAGCTGGCGACTGGCGCCGGCTGAGCTCGCCTACCAGCTGGCGCACGCCGAGCCCGCCATCCTCTTCGTCGAGCCCGACCAGGACTCGCTCGCCGATGCCGCGCTGAAGCTGGCCGCATCGAGGCCTCGGCGGCTGGCGCTCGCGCGCGCCGAGCTGGACGCGCTCGCGCAGCCCGACGCGACGACGTCGCACGACGTCGCCGCCGACGACGACGATCTGCTGCTCCTCTACACGTCCGGCACCACCGGCCGGCCCAAGGGTGCGCGGCTGACTCACCGCAACTGCTTCTGGACCAACCTCAGCTTCGATCGCACCGCCGACCTGAGCGCCACCGACGTCGTCCTGCAAGTGCTCCCACAATTCCACGTCGGTGGCTGGAACGTCCAGCCGCTGCTCGCCTGGTGGAAGGGCGCGACGGTCGTGCTCGAGTCGAGGTTCGATCCGGCGCGCGCTCTCGAGCTGATCGAGCGCAGGCGGATCACCACGATGATGGGAGTGCCGGCCACCTACCTGTTCATGGCCGGCGAGCCACGCTTCGCCGACGCCGACCTCTCGAGCCTGCGCCGGGCGATCGTGGGCGGCGCGCCGATGCCCGAGCCGCTGCTGCGCACCTGGCGCGACCGCGGGGTGGAGATCGTCCAGGGCTATGGCCTCACCGAGGCCTCCCCCAACGTCCTGTGCCTGCCACCGGAGGACGCGATGCGCAGGCTCGGGTGGGCGGGCAAGCCCTATCCGCACGTCGACGTCGCGCTCGCGGACCCCGCGTCGGGTACGCTGATCGACGGTCGCGGCAGCGGCGAGCTGCTCGTCAGGGGACCCAACGTGTTCGCGGGCTACCGGCATGACCGCGAAGGCACGCGCGCCAGCGTGCGCGACGGTTGGCTGCACACCGGCGACATCGCCGAGCGCGACGCCGAGGGCTTCTACCGTATCCGTGACCGACTCAAGGACATGTACATCTCGGGAGGCGAGAACGTCTACCCCGCCGAAGTCGAGGCCACCCTGCACGAGCATCCGGCCGTGGCCGACGCCGCGGTGATCGGCGTACCCGACGAGCGGTGGGGCGAGGTGGGCGTCGCGATCGTCGTGGTGGACCCCGGCGCGACGGTCGACGAGCAGGTCCTGCTCGCCCACTGCCGCCGGCGGCTGGCCGCATTCAAGACGCCCCACGGCGTGCGCTTCACCAAGGAGCTTCCGCGCTCGGCGTCGGGCAAGCTCCTCAAGCAGGAGCTGCGCGAACGCTTCTCGCTGGGGAGGACCCGTTGAGCGACACGCGAGCCCCTGGCAGCGCCGATGCAAGCGCGACGCCGCGCGGCGCTCGCACCGAGCGGGGCGCCCGCACGCGCACGCGCCTGCTCGAAGCGGCCGAGCGGGTCTTCACCGAGCTCGGCTACCACGAGGCCTCGATCGTCAAGCTCGCCGAGGCCGCAGGCGTCGCGCCCGGGACGTTCTACCTGTACTTCGCAGGGAAGCAGGACATCTTCGACGAGCTCGTCGAGGAGCTCAACCGGCGCGTGCGCCACGCGATGGCGGAGGCGGCGTCGCTCGGGCAGACGCGCACGGAGGCCGAACGCCTCGGATTCCAGGCGTTCTTCCGGTTCACCGCCGAGCACCCCGGGCTCTACCGGGTGATACGCCAGGCCGAGTTCGTCTCGCCTCGCGCGCTGCGCCTGCACTACGAGCGCATCGTCGCCGGCTACGCCCGCGGCCTCGAGGAGGCGATGGCGCGCGGCGAGGTCGCGGCCGGCGACCCCGAGGTGCTCGCGTGGGCGCTGATGGGCGTGGGCGAGATGATCGGCCTGCGCTGGATCCTGTGGGGTGACACCGACGAGATCCCCACGGAGGTGTTCGAGGAGACGATCCGGTTCGTCCAGCGCGCGCTCGACGCGCAGACGTGAGGCGGAGGGCCCACACGGCTTGACATCCGGGGCGGGCTCACGGGGCCATCACCCGTCAGTGCGCCCCGCCGGCCGGTGCGCCGTCCATCATCGCCGCCTGGGCCGGCGCCAGCCACCAGCCGGCCACGACGAGCGCGATGAGCGCCGCGGCGTGGAGGGCGATGATCGCCGGCGAGGCGCCGAGCGGCTCGCCGAACGCGATGACGCCGCCGAGGATCGCGACGACGTTCGTGACCGCCGTCATCAGGGCGATGACGGCCACGGCCGTGCCGAGCTGCAGCCCGCGCTGGAAGCAGAAGAACGCCAGGACGCTCGTGACGGCGAGCATCCCGACCCAGGGCGCGACGCCCGAGGTGAGCCAGCCGCCGTGCGCAGCCGTGGTCGCCGCCTTGGTCGCGATGTCGCCGATGCCGTACAGCGCGCCGGCCGCCGCGCCGAGGGCGTGCGGCCCGCGCCGACGGGTCAGCAGCGCCGCGATGACGGCCGCGACGACGAGCGCGAAGGCCACCACCGGCCACGAGCCGCCGGCCGCGGCACCGATGACCGGCCGCGCGCCGACGGCGAGCGCCGCCAGCGCCGCGGCCATGACCAGCGTGCCGCGACGGGCGGCCGGCGACAGCGGCCGGCCGGTCAGCCGCGCGGCCACGGGGACGACGAGCGCCAGGCCGCCGGCCGAGAACGCCTGGACGAGCGACAGCGGCGCGCGAGAGAGCGCGCCGACGTGTAGGAGCCAGCCCGAGATGCCGGCGATGCCGCCCGCCAGCCAGAGCTTGGACCGCAGGAGCCCGGAAACGCTGACGAGCGGCCGCCGCAGCGTGATGGCCGGGGCGTGGACGGCGCCGAGGTGCTGCGCGACGTAGCTCCCGTTGAGGGCCAGCGACCCGACCAGGGCCAGCGCGAGGCCGATGACCAGCGTCGGAGCCATGCCGCTCAGGCCGCCACGGCGGTGGGGGCCGGCCGCAGCCGTCGCGCGGTCGGAAGCTGGATCTGGCCCTCGACGCACAGCGCCGCCGCGGCGACCCGCGGCATCGCCAGCGCGCCGTCGAAGAGCAGGTAGCGGGGCTGCCAGCGGGGATCGAACTTCGCGTTGAAGCACTCGAGCCGCTCGACCTGGAACCAGCGGTCGCCCACCCGCAGCAGGGTGGCCAGCGCGCGCTGCAGCGGGTTGGCCGGCGCGCGCAGCCAGCGGCCGAACGCCGCGAAGTTCAGCGA
>JAWVGD010000197.1:0-4591 GCA_033855515.1 Baekduia sp. | reverse complement strand
TCCCCATCAGCTACTGCTTGGGCGCCTTGGGCTGGCTGACGTCGACGTTCTTGACCGTGACGGTCGGGGTGAAGCCGGTCGTGGAGCACTTCTGCGGCAGGGCCGTGATCTTGCCGTGGACCTTGACCCGGCTGCTCGGGGCAGGTGCCAGCGGGTCGACGCCCTTGTGGAACTTGACCTTGGCGCGATCGAGCGTGTAGGTCTGCGACCCGGTTGGGGCCTTGTGGTTGGCCTTGGTCACGTCGACCGTGATCGTCCCGCTGTAGGTGCCGTCGACGTTCTTGGTCAGGGCGGCGGTGACCAGAGTGCCGGAGGTCGTCAGCCCCCGGTTGTTCGGCGTGCAGTTCTTGGCCGTGGTCGGCTTGACCGGGTGGACGGGCTTGTCCGCCTGGGCGGGGGCAACGATGGCCAGGGCGCCAATCGCACCCAGTAGAGCGAGCTTTCTCATGCTTCCTCCATAGTCAGAATGTCGTGACACCTATAGAGATGCCGCAGACACCGAGAACTTGCGCGGTGCTCCACATGTTCTCTGACGGTCGATCTGCTGCTGGACGGACAAGCACGTCGACGCACGCGCGGCGGCCTCGGGATTGCCGGCGAGGTCCCGCAACGCGCGGGCCAGCTCGGCGAGCCGCGGCCGGTCGCGGTGCCTCCCGGCGCCCTTCATCCGAGTTACTGCGCGTGTCTCCGGCGGGTACCCGAGATCGTCAGCTGATCCCGCCGAGGCGGAACAGCCAGTCAGAGGAGGGTCCAATGGCCGAAACCAGGTACGCCTGCGTGCCGCGCAGACCGACGCGGGGTCCGCTCGATGGCTGATCGAGCCCCCCGTAACGACGTACGCGACCGGCCCACGGCGCAGCTGATGAAGGAGCTCACCGACCAGACGACGACGCTGGTCCGTAAGGAGATCGAGCTCGCGAAGGCCGAGCTGGCAGGGAAGGGCAAGAAGGCCGGCGTCGGCGCCGGGATGTTCGGCGCTGCCGGCCTGTTGGGCGTCGGCGCCTTCGCCGCGATCACCACGTGCCTGATCTGGGCGCTCAGCACCGCCGTCGCCGGATGGCTGGCGGCGCTGATTGTCGCTGTGGTCTACGCCGCGATCGCCGTCGTGCTCGCCCTGCTGGGCAAGAACGCGATCAAGCAAGCAGGCCCGCCGGTTCCCGAGCGGGCAGTCGACTCAACCAAGGAGGACGTGGCATGGGTCAAGACCCGGGCGAAGTCGGGGCGCAACGAGTAGGAGACACTCAGGGCAGGACCCCGGAACAACTACGCGCCGAGATTGAGGAGACCCGCCAGGACCTCGGCGAGACCGTGGAGGCGCTGGCCGCCAAGACCGACGTCAAGACCCGTGCCCGCGCCAAGGCCGACGAGGTCAGGACCACGGCGTTGCAGAGGAAGGACGAGCTGCTTGCCAAGGCCAAGCAGTCGACCCCGGCACACGACCGCAGCCCCGTAGCCGGGACCACCGGCGACGCGCCCACCGCCAGCCCGACCCAGGTCCCCAACGCCGCGATCGAGCAGCTCAAGGGCCTGGCACAGGACAACCCGATTCCCGCTGCGGCCCTGGCGGCCTTCGTCGGCGGGGTGGCCTTCGGGCGCCTGATCGGCCGCCGCTGAAACCGGTACACGGCACGAGGAACCCATCCGTGTTCGGCCGCATGCCCGAGCACCACCCTGGTGGAAGCCAGACCCGAGTAACCAAACGCCCACCGCCCAAGGCACACCCATGGCCAACACCCAGGCATCCGCAGTGATCGAACGCCTCCTCAACGACGACTACGTCCACCAACAAATGGGTGCAGCCGCGACCGGGTTGCGTGACGCGTACCGCCGCGCCCGGCGTCTGCCACCTCAGAAGGCCGTACACGACAAGGCCGTCTATGACCGCATCCGCCAGGCGGCAAGCGGGCTGACCGAGGCCGCGCGCCGCGCGGCCGGCAAGCCCAAGCCCAAGCCGCCCCGTCGTCACCGCAGCCTCCTCATCCTGGTCCTCATCGCCGCGGGCGCCGTCGTGCTGCTCGCAGCCAAGAACAGCCAGCGGCAACAAGCCTCCCCCGGCGCCGCCCCCGAGACCGTGCAGCCCCCGCCGACGCCGAAGGCCGCTGCCCCGGGAACTGCAGCCGACGCCGCCGGCCCCTCCGCCTCGACAACCCCGACCGATCAATAGCCGGCCCCACCTGGGGCCGCTCTCGCCGCCGCAGCTCACCGGCTTGGGGCAGCACGGCTTGCGTTGAGCCGGCGAAGCTGGGAGGTTCGCGCCTTCCCACCACGAGCAGAAGGCCTCAGCATGCCGGCACGCCCCTTCCCCATGAGTCGAAGGGCGCGCGCCGCAGGCGTCGCCTAGGTGCTGGTATGGGGCTCAGCGACGTCCTTGGCGGGGGCCCCGCCGGCCGTCGCGGCGACGCCGTGCAAGGCGGGACAGCTTGCGCTGCGTTACGTCCCGCCGCACAAGAAGAGCCCGATCGTGCTCTGTGCGAGCACGGTCCGGGTCGGCGCGACCCCGTCCGCTGCGGCCGTGGCCGTGGAGCGGCTCGTCGCCTCCGGCCAGCTGCTGCCCAAGCGCTGGCGGCACCGCGTCCTGCCGCTACCGAGCCGCGGTGAACGCGCCTTCGCCCGCGCCCGCGAAGCGCAGGTGCGCGGCCGCGCCGCGTCGGCGGGGCGTCCGCGTGCGACGTCGGCGTCGGGTGGGCCCGCCACCACGCAGAGCAGCGCGCCGATCGGGCCCGGTCCCGGGCAGACCGGTGGGGGCGCGTCCAGCTCCACGTCCACCACGATGACCTTCGAGGACCACGACCACTCGACCGTGCGCGCGACGCACACCTCGACCTCCAAGCACACGGTGGCCGGGCCCCAGTGTCCCGACGCCGCCGGCACCGTCGTCGCCAAGCTCACGTTCGTCGACACCGACATCCGCTCGATGGAGAAACGCGGCAAGCGCACCGTCATCGAGATCGAGTACCGCGACGTGGCGACGATCACCGGCGGCTACAACGACGACATGGCCATCCGCGGACCGCTGCACCTCGACATCGAGCTGACGGTCGTGACCCGCACCCGGGTCGAGATCGCCGCCACGCACAAGGTGATCAGCAGCGCCACCGGAGAGTCGCGCAGCGTCGACATGACCACCGACATCCCGCCGTCTACGGTCCAGAACCCCCTGCCGGCGATCCAGGATCCCCTGAAGGTCGTCACCGACATGAACGTCGCAGGCGGCGGGAAGGTGCGCCTGGAGGACTTCGCCTCGGGCGGCGTCGGCTTCTTCTTCCTGATGGTCGGCACGACCTGGAACGTCGAGATCCAGGCGATCCTCGCCTGGTCGGCCACGATGGAACACATGCTCAACTACGAGTGCGTCACGGCCGACGCGAGCCCGGCCTCGCTGACGCTGCGCAAGGGCCAGGGCGGCGACTTCACCGTGGTCGCGCGCGGTCGCGACGACGGGCGCCCATTGCCGACCAACTCGTCCTCCCAGGTCCGGTCGGGCACGGCGACGCTCTCGCCGCTCGCCGAGAAGGACATCCGCGCGCCCGAGAGCGGCAGCGTCTTCCACGTCGTCAGCAGCGGCGGCAAGAGCCAGCTCGAGGTGTCCGCCGAGACGCGCCGCGGCCGCGCGGCGCCGGTCTTCGTGCCCGTCGACGAAGGGTGCGGCGCCGCGGCGCCACGGGCCGTCGGCCCGCGCCAGGCGGTCACGCGCCAGGCTGTGGTGTGCACCGGGCGCTTCGCCGGGACGTTCAGCGCGAGCGCCGACCTCTCGACCATGCCCGGCGGGATCCCGGTGCAGGTCACCATGAGCGGCAGCGTCGTGCTCAAGCCGATTCCATCGCCGCTGCCGCCCTTCCCCGGCATCACGCCGCCGACCTACTACGGCGTCGAGAGCGGATCGTTCCATTACCACGCCAGCGGCACGCTGGTCGGCGGCTGCCAGCTGATCGCCGACGGCGGCGTCGACCTGCTCTTCGACGTCACCAACCAGTCGGCCAGCGTGTTGACGCTCACGGCGGGTTCGCCGCCGACCTTTACGCTCGGGCTCACGCCGCCGGTCACCGCGACCGTCCCGGGCACGATCGCGCAGTGCCCGAACCCCGCCGACGACCACGCTGTCAACTGGGGCGTCTTCGTCGGAGGGCCGGCCCTGATCTGGGCGCCCACCGACCGGCCGCTGCCCGACAACGGCGAGGTCGCGGGAACCAACGCGGGTCGGGCGTCAGACGCGCAGCCCCTCCAGACGTGGGTGTGGGACCTGCTGCCGCAGTGACGCCGCGGCTCAGCCGTCGAGCCTGGCATCGGCGGCAAGGCGACGGTCGATGAGCTCCCCGCCCATCGTCCATCGCTTTTTAGTGCTCCTGAGCAATGGGCAATTTCACGGAATCAGCCGGTGTGGCTGCCAAGCCAGCGCCAGAACGAACGGGCCGCGGGGCTCAACGCCGGCCGACGACGATGAATCGCGCGCAGCTCGCGATGAAGGTCGACGCCTCGCACCGGCAGGCCGACGAGGACGCCGGCGCGCTCCTCGGCCTCGATCGTCAACCGCGAGATCAGCGTGAACCCGCCCCCGACGAGGGAGCGCTTGAGGCTCTGGAAGCTGGCCGCC
>JAWVGD010000196.1:0-3500 GCA_033855515.1 Baekduia sp. | reverse complement strand
GCCCGGCGGCGGTGTGCACGACGACGGCCGCGACGTCCCACAGCCGCGCGACGAACGTGCGCTTGATGTCGACGTGCTGGATCCGGGCGACCGGGATGATCGACCGGATCTCCGTCACGGCCCCGTGGCGCAGGTCGAGCTCGTCGTCATCGAGGCGCCAGCGCCAGCGCCGGTACTCCAGCGCCGGAGCGACGAAGACCCCGATGAAGACCACCAACAACGCGAGCCACGGCAGGGCGAGGCCGGCGTCGTGCAGCGCTCCGTCCTCGCGGCGCAGCAGCCCGCCGATCCAGATCGCCGCGGCGGCGACCGGCACGCCCCACAGCAGCGCCTCGATCGTCCACACCATGCGCGCCGCCGGCGCGAGGCGGCCGTCGGGTTCGGGGCGGTGCTCCACGCCGTGAGCGTAGAAGGCCGCGAGCGCCGCCGGGCGCCGGTCGGAGCGTCAGGTCAGGCGGCGTCGAGCTCGTCGGCCGGGGTGGCCGGCTCGGGCGCGGGCTCCTCGGCGGCCTTGCGGCGCGTGGTGCGGCGCGGCTTGGGCTTCGGCTCCTCGCCGGCGGCGGTGCCGTCGAGCGAGAGCTGCTCGGACTCGGCGGCGGCCGCCTTGGCGGTCGTGCGCCGCGCACGGGGCTTGGGCTTCTCGCCGTCGGCGTCGGCGGCCTTCTTCGGCGCCGCGCGCTTGCGCTTGGGCTTGGCGTCGGGCTCGGCGCCGGCGTCGTCCTCGGCCGCCTTCGCCGCCGCCGTCTTGCGGGGCTTGCGCTTCGGCTTGTCCTCGGCCGGGACCTCGGTCGCGGCGGCGCTCTTGGCGGCGGGCGCGCGCCGGGCACGCGGCTTGGGCGCCGCGGCTTCCTCGGCGACATCGCCGGCGGCCGGGGCGTCGGCGTCGGTCGTCGCGGCGGCCTTGGCCGCGCGGCGCGCGCGGGGCTTCGGCGCGTCCTCGGCGACCTCCGCGCCGGCGGGGGCGGCGCCGTCGACCGGCGCGGCGTTGGCCACCGGCGTCCGGCGGGCACGGGGCTTGGGCTTCGGTGCCTCGGCCTCGGGTGCCGCCACCTCGGCGGCGGCCTGGGCCGCGACGGGCGCGCGGCGCGCGCGGGCCTTCGGCTTGGGCGCGGCGCCCTCGGCGCCCCCGGCGCCCACGGCGCCCCCGGCGCCGTCGGCGGGCCCGACGCCCTCGGCGGGCGCGGCGCCCTCGGCGCCCCCGGCGGGCGTCGCATCCGCGACGGGCGTGCCGGCCACGGGATCGGTTGCGGCCTCGGCGTCCGCGGCCGCCTTCGCCACCGGCGTGCGACGCGCCCGCTTGGGCTTGGGCTGCTCGGCCTCGGCGGCCGTGTCGGCAGCGGCGGGGTCGCCGTCGGCCGGCGGGGACGCCGGATCGGCGGCGGGCTCGAGCTCGGACGCCGACGCGGCCGGCGTCGTGCCGGCCGCCTGATGCACGGAGGCTGCGGCCGAGGCGATCGCGCGAGCGGCCTCGGCGTCGTCGACCGGAGGAGCGGCCTGGCGGCGCCGGCGGCGCCGCGAGGAGCGCGACGTGCCCGCCCCGTCGCCGCCCTGCGCGGGCTGCTGGCCGTCGGTCTCGGCGACCGCGGCCTCGGCGGTCAGGTCATCGACGCTCGCCGCGCCGTTGTCGTCGCCGGAGGTCCCGGCGGCCGCCGCCTGCGCCGCGGCGCGGTTGCGCCGCGACCGGCTGCGCCGGCGCTTCTTGGGGCTGTCGCCCGACCCACCGTTGCCGTTGCCGTTCTGGGCGGCGTCCCCGCCGGAGGTGGCCGTCGCGACGGCCCCCTCCTCCAGCTCCGCGCCGCCGACCGCGACCCCGACGGCCTCGAGCTGCGGCACCTTGACGTCATCGCCCTTCTTGCGGCGCCGGCGCGAGCGGTTCTTGCGCTTGGGGAAGTTGCGCAGCAGCTCGCGCGACAGCGCGCTCGGCTTGCGGGCCATCCGCGTCCGGGCGCCGCGCACGACCTCCATCGCCTCGGGCGTGTGCGCCACCGCTGCGGCCAGGATCGCCGCCGACAGGCGGCGGTCCTGCTTGCGCGCGGCGTGCACGAGCCGGCGGGCGTTGCGCGCGTGGGCGCCACCCGACGAGTTGACCAGCAGCCCGAGCAGCCGCTTGGTCTCGGGCCAGCGCTGCACGGCGTACTCCTCGTGCACCTCGCGCGTCATGTCGGCCAGGTCCCAGATCCAGTGCGACGCCTGGTCGCGGCGGCCGATGCGCCGCTCGGCCAGCGCCTGCAGCAGGATCTTGACGCCCTCGCGGCGCTCGTCGCGCGACCACGTGCGGATCACGTCGACCGCGCGCTCGAACGCGTCGGCGTCGCGCGACTGGGCGATCTCCTGCAGCGCGCGCAGGCGCAGCTGCGTGTTCTTGTTGCGTTCGACCGCCGTCAGCAGGAAGCTGCGCTTCAGCTCCCCGGACTTGTCGAAGTGCAGCATCGCCCGGGCGCGGCGCCAGCCGCTGGGTGCGACGCGGGCGCCGGCCAGCGCGGCCCACTGCACCTGCTCGCCGTAGTCGAGGAACTCGACCGCGATGCGCCACAGCTCCCGCTCGAAGACCTCGATGCGCCGGTCCTCGTCGGCGCACACCGGGATGACGCGGCGCTCGACCCGCACGCGCCGGCCACGGCCACGGCGCACGGGGCCGACGACGATCGCGCCGCCGCGGTAGACCTCGCGGTCCAGCAGCGAATGCAGCGTGACGACCGGGTCGTCGTGCCGGGTCGCCGGGTGGACGAAGTCCACGACGATGCCCGACTCCTTGCCGGGATGGCGGCGCGTGACGCGCCCGACGCGCTGCTGGTAGATGCGCTTGGACGCGGTCGGCGCCAAGTGCATGCAGATGGTGGCGCGCGGCGAGTTCCAGCCCTCGGCGAGCAGCTGCGCGTTGACCAGGACGTCGATGTCGCCGCGCTCGTAGCGGGCGAGGATCTCGGCCAGCTCGCGCTTGGGCGTCTCGCCCGACACGCCCATCGCCTTGATGCCCTCGGCGCGGAACGCCTCGGCGACGTTCATCGCGTGGCGCACGCCGGCGGCGTAGACGACGCCGGGCACGCCGTTGAAGCGCGTCTTGTAGAGGTTGGCGATCGCCGAGTTGAAGGGCAGCTGGTCCAGCAGCTCGGCCAGCATCTCCTGGTCGAACTCGATGTCGACGTCGCCCTTGCGGAGCGGCACCTTGGCGATCGTGCGCACGCCGGGGCCCGGCGGGATCCGGATCGAGCGCAGCGGCGCGATGACGCCGCGGCGCGCGGCCTGGGCGAGGTCGAAGCGCGAGGTCTGCGTCGGGAAGAGGTCGGTGACGTGGCGGGCGATGAGCGCGCCGGTGGCGGTCATGCCGACGAAGATCGGGCCGGTCCAGGCGCGGATCGCGGCCGACGTCTTGTCGCCCAGCGCGGTGTGCGCCTCGTCGCAGATGACGATCGAGTACGCGTCGGAGATGCGCCCGGCGTTGCGGACGAACCACTGGTAGGTCTCGACCGTGACCGGTCCGTCGGTGCGGTCGGCGCCTT
>JAWVGD010000195.1:0-5264 GCA_033855515.1 Baekduia sp. | reverse complement strand
TCGGCGCCGGGGACCCAGAGCGTGCTCCAGCCGGCGTCGGCGAGGCGGCGGCAGAAGTCCACCTCGTCGGAGTAGACGAAGAACTGCGGGTCGAACCAGCCGATGTCGCGCGCGGCGTCGCGCCGGACCAGCAGCGCGGCCGACTGCGCCCAGTCGACGGGCCGAGTGCGGCGGCCGCGGCTCTGCACGGTCAGGCGCCGGTGCAGGAACAGGGCGCCGATCATCGCCGTTCCGGGCGTCGGGAACCGCCACGCCGAGGGCTGGACGCGGCCGTCGGGGCGCAGCAGCCGGGCGCCGGCCGCGGCGGCCTTCGGATCGGCCGTCAACGCCGCGTGCAGCGCGGCGGTCGCGCCGGGACGCAGCTCGGAGTCCTCGTTCAGCAGCAGGCAGAAGCGGCCCCGGGCGCGCTGGAGCAGGTGGCTGTCGTTCTCGCCCTTGCCGCGGCGCTGGTCCAGCGCGACGACCTCGGTCACGGTCGGGTGCCGGCGCGCGGCCCCGGCCGAGCCGTCGGTCGAGGCGTTGTCGAGGACGAGCACCTCGGTGGCGAAGGGCAGCGACTCGCGCTCGACCGCCAGCGCGTCGAGGCAGCGGACCAGCAGCTCGCGCTGGTCGGTGTTCACCACGCAGAAGGAGACCTCGACGCCCAAGGGCCGTCAGGCTGCCACAAACGGTCCGTCGATCGGCGTCTCACCGATGAGGTTGAGCGCCGTCACGGTGCCACCGGCCCAGCCGGCATCCGGCGTCAGCGGTCGCAGCACGACGGTCTGCGGCGCGCCGGGAGCGACCACGAACCCATCGTCGGCCGCCGCGAAGCCGGGCGCCTGGATCCGCACGCCCCAGGCGAGCCGCTCGGTCTGCACCTCGACGCGCGGCGCGGACGCCGGCCCGCGCGCCAGCGCGGTGAGCGGCCACGACGCGGGCTCCAGGGGCGGCCCCGTGGGGAAGTGGGCGGCCTGGCGCAGGACGGCCCCGTCGGCGGTGCGCAGCGTCGCGACGACGGCGTCGTGGGCGGGGGCGCCGAAGCGGTAGGCGTAGGCGGCGTCGGCGAAGCGGCCCAGCAGGCCCTCGACGTTGATCACCACGGCGCCGTGGGGGTCGACCGCGACCGGGCCGGCGCCCTCCGCGATCGAGTGCGTCCCGGCGGCCAGCAGCGCCACGTGCAGCTCGGCGTGCAGCGGCGCGGGGCCGTCGTTGGCGAGGTGGACGTCGACGCCGCCGAGGCCCTCGTCGACGAGCCACAGGGCCTGCGGCGCCAGCGCGCGGCGCACATGGCCCAGCGCGACCTTCGGCGCGCCGCGGTGGTCCAGCAGGCCCCAGCCGGCGCCGGGATGCTGGTCGCGCAGCCACAGCACGATCGCGCCGGCGGTGGGCGACGCGGCGCGGCGCCATTCGCCGAGGACCGCCGCCATCACCTCGCCGGTGACCTGCCGGCCCAGCGCCAGGTAGCGCTCCCGGTCGGCGGACCGCAGCGCGCCGGGGTCGACGCCGTAGCGCTCGCGCAGGTAGTGGTCGCGCACGTCGGCGAAGTCCCAGCCGGCGCCGACGTCTCGCGCGACGCCCTCGCCGTCGGCGACCGCGCCGTCGGGCAGGTTGGCGAAGGCCAGGCACTCGGCGGCGAACCGCACCGCCGACGTGCGGGCGTCGGCCAGCGGGCGGCGGTAGCCGCCGACGCCGAAGTAGTTGGCGACGCCGTGGCCGGGGTGGAACGGCAGCGTGCCCCCCGAGGGCGCCGAGGGCACGTAGGGGACGTCGGCGCCCGCCTCGCGCGCCAGGCGCGGCAGCAGCTCGCCGAACAGCTCGCCGCGGCCGATGGCCGGGTCGGCGCCGAACATCGCGGCCTGCTGCTCGACCTCGCTGTTGCCGCACAGCACCGCCAGGCTGGGCCGGCCGGCGACCTGCGCCAGGGCGCCGCGCGCCTCGGCCTCGACGGCCGTGCGGAAGGTGTCGTCGGCGATCGGGTAGTCGAGGTTGGCGAACATGAAGTCCTGCCAGACCAGCAGCCCCAATTCGTCGCAGCGGTCGTGGAAGGCGGCGTCCTCGTAGACGCCGATGCCGGGGACGCGCACGAGGTTCATGCCCGCGTCGCACATGGCGGCGAGCGTCGCGCCGACCTCGTCGGTGGCCACGGGGGTCCACACCGCGCCGCGGGCGAAGACCCCGGCGCCGTTGACGGTCAGGGCCAGCGCGTCGCGGTCGACGTCGAACTCCGGGCCGGGCGTGAGCGTGCGAAAGCCGGTGCGCCCCACGGCCACCGTCCTGCCCGTCCCGGCCTCCTGCTCGCCGCCGCCCGCATGCAGCTCGAGCGCGACGTCGTAGAGCGTGGGCGCGCCGTGGGTGTGCGGCCACCAGCGCTCCGCGCCCGGCACGCGCACGTCGCCGCTCGCGGTCCCGTCGGCGGCGATCGACAGCGTCGCGCGGTGCTCGCCGCCGACGACGGCCTCGACGCGTGCGGGCAGCGGTGCGCCGGCCACGCCGCGCAGCTGCGCGCGCACCGCCAGCACGCCGTCGTCGCCGTCCATGCGCGGGCGGAGCGCCACGTCCTCGACCGTCACGCCGCGCCGGCGCACGAGCCACACCGGCCGCCACGGCCCCACGATCGGCGGACCCGGCGAGAACCCCGGGGCGCGCCCGAGCACCGCCGTGCGCACGAAGCGCAGCGCGCCGTCGGCCACGACCTTGGTCCGCCACCGCTGGCGCGGGCGCCTCGGTGCCTCGGCGAGCACCGCGTTCAGCGCGCGGCAGCGGATCTCCATCACATTGCCTTGCTCGCGCAGCAGGCCGCCGGCATCGACGACGTGCGCAGCGAACATCGAGTCGCCCGTCAGCACCACCGTGCCGTTGAGCACGACCTCGAAGACCGTCGCGATCCCGTCGAAGGCGAGAGCGACCTCCTCGCCGGGGCCCGGCGGCGCCGCGTCGAAGGTCAGCGTGAACGTCGCGGCGCGATCGTCGGAGACCTCGGCCGCGTCGCAGGCGAACCCGCACAGCCGCCGGACCTGGAGCCCGTCGTGCTCAGGCCAGCGCGGCATCGAGCCCGCTCGTGGCCTGCTCCCACGCGTCGGCGAGCTCGGCGATCACGGGCGCAGGGTCGAACGCGCGGCGGCGGGCGAGCTTCAGCGACAGGAGCTTGGTCGCATCGACGATGCGGCCCATCGCCGCGACCGGCGCCGCGGCGGCGTCCGGATCCAGCAGCCACTGCGCCTGTGCGGCGAGCAGCTCGAAGCCCGAGCCGGCCATCCTCACGGTCGCGAAGGCGTAGGCGTGGTAGTCGGCGGGCTCCCCGGCCAGCAGCGCGGGCAGCTCGTGCGCCAGCGAGGCGCCGAAGCGCACGAACGGGTTGCTCGCGGGCCGCAGTGCCAGGTGGTGGGCCAGGAGCCTGCGCGCCGCGGCCTTGAGCTCCTCGCCCTCCAGCCGCGCGCCGGCGTCGAAGCGCACGAGCTCGGTGTAGGGCGGCAGGATCGCCGGGTCGCTGAGGCCGTCGAGGCGGAAGACCGCGCGGTAGTCCTCACCGGAGAGGGCGTGCAGCCCCGCGTTGTGGAAGTAGTGCAGGAGCTCGGCGTCGCGGTCGATCGCCGCGACCGCCACCGAGGTCTTCACGTGCTCGCGCCGGTAGCTGGTGGCCGCCGTGTCGGGCAGGAAGTACGCGTCGAGCTCGACGAGGATCGTGCGCCCCGCCGCGAGCTGCCCGGCGATCTGCTCCGGCAGCGGACGGTAGGGCTGCATCTCGTGGATGTCGACGCCGTACAGCTGCTCCAGGTCGCCCGGCGCGGGCTTGAAGAACGTCCACTGGTCGCCCTCGAAGTCGAGGCGCACGTTGCTGCCGATGACGCCCAGCGGCTCGTCGCCGCGCGCGTGCAGCAGCTCGATCAGGACGTCGGCGTAGCAGTTGGTCTCGCGGTAGGTCCGGTCCGCCGCGACGTGGACCGGGTGCGGGACGTAGGTCTCCGGGTCGGCGTCCAGCAGCCGGATCAGGCCCGTGCCGGCGGCGGTCGTCACGACGCCTCGCCCCAGAGCTCCCGCCGCACGCCCGTGGGCCAGTCGGCGACGTCCAGCCCGTGGGTCTTCAGCAGCGCGAGGACGATCCGCTCATGGCCGAAGCCGAGGCACGCGGTGTGCGCGGCGCCGCCGTCGGCCGTGCGGATGCCGTACAGGCTGGAGAAGTGGTCCTGGTGGTAGTTGAAGGACGCCACCGCGGTCGGCTCGGGCCCGGCGATCTGCACCAAGATCTCGAACTTCAGCGCCTGCTCGCGCTGGCTGGCGGCCATCATGCGGCCGCTGCGGCCGAAGAACGGATCGGACGCGACGGCGAAGTCGACGTCGAGGCCCAGGTCGCGCAGCAGCTGCAGCGCACGGTCGCGCCAGCCGTCGCGCCACTCCTGCACGGCTTCGGGCTCGGCGATCCGCACGAGCTCGCGCATGTGGAACATCTGCAGGCGCGCCGGGTCGCCGGACGGCTCGTGGCGGAAGGCGTAGGACCCGCCCGGGTCGATCGTCACGCCGCCGGCGGGCAGCGCGCCGCGGCGGGCGATGGCGGGATAGACCGGGTAGCAGACGGCGGGCATGAGGACGAGCTCGCTCATGCACTGGTGCTCGCTCCAGTCCTCGTGGCCGGCGGCGCGCTCGGCCTGCTCGCGGGCCTGGGCCTCGGTGCCCTCGAAGGCGAACACCGACCCGGCCAGATGCGGGAAGCTCTTCAGGTAGCCGACGTCCTCGAGCTGGCGGCGCGGCAGGACGGGCGGGAAGCGCAGGATCTCCGGCGTCTCGCCCGCGGCGGCCGCCGAGCGCGTGACGTGGGCGTCGAAGCGCATCCGGACGTCCTCGAAGTCCGAGCCGCGGCCGTAGACGCCGGGGACGCCGCTGGGAATCAGCAGGCCGGCGTCGACGAGGTCGTCGAGGAACTGCGCCTGGTCGGGCGCGGCGGGACGGAACTCGGCCATCGTCTAGACGTCCTTGGCGATCAGCAGGAGGCCGGCGTTGGTCTGGTGGATGCGGTCGTTGGCGATCATCAGGCTCGCCGACATCGAGTCGCGCAGGTGGCGCCCGATGCTGAACGGCGTGTCGTTCTTGAACCCGACGATGCCGCAGACGCCCATGGCGCCCATGCAGACCAGCGGTGCCTGCTCGGAGGCGGCCAGCTTGAGGTTGTTGAAGCGCAGGCTCATCGCCAGCGTCGAGAGGCGCTCGCGGCCGGGGTCGGCGTCGGCCTCCAGGAACTCCTCCAGCGCGCTGCGCACCTCGGCCCGCAGGAGCGACAGCTGCGTCAT